>CAZEKS010000162.1:0-5661 GCA_964512795.1 uncultured Syntrophaceae bacterium | reverse complement strand
GGGTCAACAAATCGACAATCTTCCCTTTCCCTTCATCTCCCCATTGAGCTCCGACAATCACGACATTGGCCATATTCACCCCCACCCCTGAACCGTATGAGGTTCAGGGCTATGCCCTGAATCCTATCCTGAACTTCGTCGAGTTCAGGACCAACCATGAACCTTACATGGTTCATGGCGTGGTGCAAGGATCCGCCCTGCATCCTACGTGGTGCAGGGCCCAACCCTCTCTCGCCAAGAGAGAGGAAGTATTATGATGAAACTCTTACAGTTGAATTTGACGAACCGAGATGATATTCGGCAGCTTCAAAATCTCGTCCAGCATCCCCGCCGGTAAGGGAGCGTCCAGATGAAGCAGCGAAATCGCATTGCCACCCATTCGATCGCGGCCAAACTGCATCGTCGCAATATTAATATTTCGACTTCCCAGGGCATTCCCAAGATTCCCGATCACCCCGGGTTTGTCATAGTTGTTCACCAACAGAATATATCCCTCCGGGATGGCCTCGATGAAAAAATCATTGAGTTTGACGATCCGTAATTCTTTCCTTCCGAAGAGGGTTCCTGCGATATAATATTTTTCCTTCTTCGATCGGGCAGTGATGGCAATTAAACTGGCAAAATCTTCCATCCCAGCAGTGGTTGATTCTGTGATTTTTATTCCCCTTTCTTTCGCCATGATCGGGGCATTGACAAAATTGACGGTCTCACCCACAAAAGGTGTGAGGAGACCTTTTAAGACCGAAATGGTAATCGGTTTTGTCCCGTATTCCACGGCCTCACCACGATATTCGATCAGTACCTCCTCAATGGCGGTATTTGAAATCTGACCTAAAAAGCTTCCCAACTGCTCTCCCAGCCGGAGATAGGGTCTCAAGAAAGGAAGGATATCCGGGCCAACCATTGGCATGTTGACAGCATTGCGAGCCTCTCCCAAAAGCAAATAATCGATAATCTGGTGCGCAATGCCGATAGCGACATTTTCCTGAGCCTCCTCCGTGGCAGCTCCTAAGTGTGGGGTGCTGATCACTTCCTCTAACTCGAGGAGAGGGTTTCCAATGGCAGGCTCTTTCTCAAAAACATCTAAGGCCGCTCCTGCCACCCTCCCTTCTTTGATGGCATCGTAAAGGTCATTCTCATTGATGATCCCCCCACGGGCACAATTGACCAAAATCACGCCCTTCTTCAACTTCGCGAAGGCTTTCTTGTCAATGAGATTCCTTGTTTCATCCGTTAAGGGGGAATGGATACTGATGAAATCGGAACGGCTCAGCAGTTCATCGAACGATACCAAGTCGACCCCTTTCTTCTCGGCTACCTCTTTTGAAAGATAAGGGTCGTAACCGATGACCTTCATCTTCAGGCCTCTTGCACGATCGGCGACAATCGTCCCGATGATCCCGATGCCGATCAGTCCAAGGGTCTTATTATAAAGCTCCACTCCCATAAACTTTTTCTTTTCCCACTTGCCGGCTTTCATCGAACCCGTTGCCTGTGGAATCTTCCTCGAAATAGAAAGGATCATGGCAATTGTGTGCTCCGCCGCGGCAATGGCATTTTCCTGGGGAGTATTCATCACCACGATCCCCTTCTTCGTTGCCGCAGGGAGATCTACATTGTCCAGCCCAATCCCTGCCCTCCCGATCACTTTCAAACGTTTCCCTGCCTCGATGATATCCCCCCTGAGTTTCGTCTCGCTTCGGATAATGATCCCATCATATTCCGGAATAATTTTCTTCAATTCCTCCGGAGAAAGTCCGGGTTTAAGATCATAGGTCAGGTTCTTCGCCTTTGCTAATATTTCCAGCCCTTTGCTCGATAAAGGGTCACTGACTAAAACTTTTTTAATCTCCTCCATCTCATATCACCTCAAACCGCCTGGGTCTCCTTTCATTTCATCAAAATCTCTTCAGCTGCCTTCACTCCTGTTCCCAGCTCAAAAGCGTAGCCCATCTCCTTTAAAAGCATCTCCAGAGCTGAAATGACCATCACCATGTCCAGTCGCTCATAATACCCCAGATGGGCAATTCGGATGATCTTGCCCTTTGCCTGATCCTGGCCTCCTGCCACGGTAATTCCGAACTTCTCAAAAAATAGATCCTTCAATTTCTCACCCTGTATTCCCTCTGGGACTTTGACGGCTGTCACCGCATTGCTGGGTGAATCAGGGGCGTAGAGTTCAAGACCTAAAGCCTTCACCGCGGCACGGGTCGCATCCGCCAACATTTCATGACGGCGAAATACCGCCTCTATCCCCTCTTTTCGAATCATATGGAGCGCCTCTCTCAATCCTACAAACAGGGAAATGGCTGGGGTATAGGAGCTCTGGTTTTTCTTCGTGTTTTTCAACTCCTTTTTAAAGTCAAAATAGTATTTCGGCAAGTTTGACTTCTCAGCAAGTTTCCATGCCTTATCGCTTAACGCCGCAAAGGCAAGCCCCGGGGGAAGCATCAAAGCCTTTTGAGAGCCGCTGATGAGCACATCGATCCCCCACTCATCCATTGGGATGTTGAAGACGCCGATCCCGGTAATGGCATCGACAACGGTCACCTTATCTTCATATCTTTTTACAAGATCCGCGATCTCTTTGATGGGATGTTTCACCCCCGTCGAGGTTTCGCTGGCCTGAGTGTAGACCGCCCGGATGGAAGGATCCGATTCCAGAAGCTCTTTGATCCTTTTGGGATCCACCGCCTTGCCCCATTCCACATCGATGGGGATAAACTCGATCCCGTAAGCCTTACAGATCTCCCCCCACCTTTCACCAAACTTCCCTCCACGAACAACGATGGCCTTATCCCCTTTCGAAAGGATGTTGGAAACCGCTCCTTCCATAGCGCCGGTTCCAGAGGAGGTAAAAACCAAGACCTCATTCTTTGTTTGAAAAAGGTATTTCAGCCCCTCTCTGATCTCGGCAAACATTTTTTCAAACTCCGGTTCCCGGTGGTGCATAATGGGCTCGGCCATCTTGAGAAGCACCTCTGGCGGAAGCATGGTCGGGCCTGGCGAGAATAAATATTTCTTTTCCATCTCAGACTCCCTTCAAATTAGAAAAACTTCATAATATTATTTTATATTTCCCCCCATGTCAACACTCTCTCCGTTTCTGTCCGTTCTCAAGTCCTATTGTTTATCCCGTATCCCCTATATCTTTACCCAACTCTCAAATGGATAACCCTTATGAAAATCCACTGAGTAGTCAGAAATTAAATTTGAAACTTCTTCCTCACCATGTTTAGCCGTGTCGATCTCAACGACTCTAAAAGGGGCCATCCTTTGAGCGATGCGTAAAGTCTCTCTGAACTTTCGATCCAACCCTCGAAGAGATTCCTCATGCTCATGGAGATGAAGCCAATAGTCCCTTCCGTAAGTGATCTCGGGATGGTCATCCGAGATCCTCTTATAGATTCGCTCCATGGCTGTTTCAATGGGAGTATCCAGGAAGAAATAGAGGCCTCGGAATGGAAGCCGGGAGTATTGCTGGGCGAATCTCAACTTGCTCTCGATCGCCATTCTCTGACTGATCCAAGGGTAGTAAAAATCACTATAGATCGCCGAATCAATGATCATGCATCGAGTGGTTATGACCAGCCCAGGACGGTATTTCTTGATCATCCAGGGTTCCAACCAGCCCTGGAAGAAAACAAAGAGAAGCCTCGTCAGTCCTATCCACTGCCTTTTTTTTGTCGCATCAACCCTTTTAAAAAGGCTCTCAAAACAATTTGCCATCTTTGGAAGGCATGGAGAGATACTCCCTTTTCAGATTGAAAAAGGATTTCTGCCCGTCTTACAAATGGGAAATTGATGGCTGAGGAAATGAATGGTCCTCAGTGTAGTAGAACTTTTGCCTGAGCCATCGATGCCGATGATGGAAATTCGAAGAGGCTCCATTTCTAACTAATGAACCCTCTTATAAACAATAATCTCTTCCATTCCCTTTCCTTCAAATCGACCGAGTTCAACTAAATCCCTTTTAACGGCTTCCGCATTTTGGGGGAGGTTGGCGACTTCTCTCCCCCGGATGGCCAAATAGAGAGCCTTTTTTTCTGCCATGGACGCTTTTATCTGGTCGAACTTGTCTTTATTAAAATCGATATATTCAAAGTTTCCATCGGCGTAGTAGGCAACACGCGGCGCCGTTGTGAAAATGATCATCCCTTTCCCAGATTGACTTTTGATCCATATTCCTGCCCACTTTTCAGGTAAACGTTCATATCTCTGAGGCTTTAAAGTCTTAGGGAGAACCATGGCCGATATCAAAACCAACAGGGTTACAAAAATAATGACCGATTGTTTTCTTAGCGTTAACCGATGAAATAAAAGAATAGATTCTGTCTTTTTACAAATCCACTCATAGATCGTTATAAACCCTTCTCCGACCCAATAAATGGAGAAGAAAAGTAAGGGCAATACATGTCTACCACTCAAGTAACCTGCCTTAATGGTTCCGTCTCCACCCCATTCTGTGACATTCAATAAAAGCAAGAACAAGACCCCATAATGCAAGAGGCAAAAAGAGAGAAGAAAACCGTCTCCGTATTTAAAGCGTGAAAAGATCCCTTTCAGAAGACCAACGATCAGCAAAAACACGTATACGGGGTGACCTATAGCGAAGATTTCCAAATTTATTCTCTTAAAGCTGTAAAGAATCTTAGGGGCGAAGGAAACTCCGTCCTTGCGCGCTCCTACCCCTAACATTTCTATGATGCTTTTGGCCTTACCAAATGTCCACTCCCTTCTCAATATTCTCTTATATAGAAGAGGTACGGAAGCAATAGTATACATGATGACAAGATTAGAAGAAGGATAACGGTTCTTTTACTTCCCGGAAAACTGAATTTTTTAACAAAAAGGACATAAAAGAAGACGACCAAAAGAACTTCAATCCCGTCGGGTCTGACAAGATAAGCCAAAACTGAAAGAATTGGAATGAAAAGAAATGGGTATTTCTTCTCATCCTGGATTGTCCTCCAGGCAAACCAGAGAGCGGCGGCAATAAAGAAGAGGTAAGTAGACTCTTTCAGGACGTCTGCTGAAAACCTCCGGATATAAGGGTGGATGACCAAGAAAAGACTGGAAACAAAAGCAATTCTCGCATCAAATATTCGTTTTCCAAAAAAATAAACCGGAAAAACAATCAAGATTCCAAAAAAGGAAGAGACGAATTTTCCTGCTTATTATAGGTAAGGCAAACATAAAGTTAACAAATTGACCGAGGATGGTTGATAGTATAAGAAAATGTTTCGGAAAGCGGATCCTTTTCATGAAGTTAACATTACCGATGAGCGCTCCTGTAGACATGGTGATCGAGGCAGAAAACCAGTTCCAAGGAAAAAGGGCAGTAAGGAGAAAGAAAGTATAGTTCTCCATCTGAATTCTCATAAATATCTTAAAGGCGATAAAAAGGACTGCTGCGAGAAGGATAGGGTTTAATAAAGACCATATTAAACCCAAAAAAGTCCTTTTATATTTTAGCGTTACCTCTTTCTTTGTAAGGAGCCAGAGAAGGTCTCTCTTCCTCCTAAATTCCCTACTGTTTACAATAAAACCTATTTCCATCTATCCACTCTAAAGACTAAAGAACTACTGACTATGTGGTCTTTCCGTATGAAATTTTAAAATAGGGAAGTTAAATGCCTCTCGATTCGCTTTACGGCTCAC
>CAZEKS010000161.1:0-5682 GCA_964512795.1 uncultured Syntrophaceae bacterium | reverse complement strand
TCGCACCGCACCGATGCTCATCAAGGCCTTCGCGAGATCGGCTTCTAATTTATCGAATACCGGCTCTCCCAATCCTGGAGGACAGCCTTGCACAAGAATCTCTACAATTCCTCCTAATGTATCCCCTCGTGCTTTCGTCTCCTCGATCTTCCTTTCCATCGCCGCAGCAGCTTTCCGATCTGGGCAACGTAAAACATTTCTTTTGATTTCTTCATCATCCATCTTTTCCGCTCGAATTCCTCCGAGCTCTAACGTGTAAGCAAGGATCTCAACCTTCTCTTTTCCCAGAATCTTTTTAGCCACTGCCCCTGCTGCCACTCTTCCAACGGTCTCTCTCGCTGAAGCCCTCCCTCCGCCTCGATGATCTCGGATGCCGTACTTGGCCTGGTAGGTAAAATCAGCATGACCGGGCCTGAAGACATCTCTTATTTCATCGTACGGGGTTGAATCCACATCTTCGTTCCACACGATGATCGAAATGGGGGAACCGGTGGTCTTCCCTTCGAAGACTCCGGAAAGGATTTCGACTTGGTCGCTCTCCTTGCGTGGACTTGCCCCGATATATTGACCCAGTCGTCTTTTTTCCATCTCTTTCTGAACATCTTCCTCAGAAAGCTCGATCTGAGGGGGGCAGCCATCAATCACCACTCCCAGGGCCTTCCCATGGGATTCTCCCCAGGTCGTAATACAAAAAAGTTCCCCAAATGAATTTCCTGCCATATTGACCTCACAGTCTCTCAAGTGTGTGAATGCCGAAATTCGATAAGAATCCTGGAGACTGCTGTGCACCTACAATTCAGATGTCCCCAAAACAGTAGACCAATCAACCACTATACCAATTCCTCCTTGCTTAAACGCTTTCCAGAAGACTCTTCCAGGCCTGACGGTGGGACGGTTGAGTATTCCAAAGATCCAGATGCTCACCAACTTTTTGAAGGAATGTTGCCCGGATGTTTTCTCCTCCAAGCGATAGAACACTTCGGGCAATCTCGAAAAAGTCGAAGACATAAAGGTTCTGACCGCCAGCGAACGCAAGCGCGACACGCTTGTCAACGGTAGACTGCTCATCCTTTTTCACTCTCGGAGCCGCAAAGAAGATATCCTTGATCTTACGTTTCCTGCATTTTCGAAGTGTTCCCTCAACGTCGGTCAGCGTCAGCGTACGTTCCTTCACCTCAATAGCCAAAACGACTTCACCCTGGACATTTACACATTCCAAATCGGCGGCCTGACCGATGGCCTCGTCACTCGCATTAATTCGTGCGCGATCAACCTTCGCATAAAGGCCAAAGTGGATTCCTATGGCGTCAAAGAGTGCACCACAAAGAGCGAGACCTCGATCTCCTCCAGATTTCTGTTCCAAAAACCGCTTAGCAAGTGAGAGAGTGCTTTCCAGGCTGATTCTCGGCGGCAGCGGGTAAGTAAAGCGAAGAGATTTTTGCCGCCGAAATATCTCCAGCAGCACCTGATGAAAAACCAACTCGGCGAAGCCCGGATCACCCCGCAATTCCACCTGTTGCAAAACGTCCACAAGAGTATTCCAGCCTGCCACATCCTTCTTGCTGCGGTCATCGCGCACCATACGAGGAATTCACATGGGGTTGCCGACGTAAGGGTCGCCTGATGTCCCAAGAATGTTTTCTTCCTTTTGATTGAAAGGTGCGACCACTTTGCTCCCAAGGCTCCGTGCGTCCCACCCAGTGATGTCATTTGGATCTCCCTTCTTCTTCTGTAAACGCAGGCAATCAAGCTTTGCATTGGTTAACTTCCCCAGAAGTTGAATAGGAAGACAGAAGCGATAGGCTACTTGTTTGTGGTTAACCGAGTCATGAATCGCCTGCTTTAAAGGGATGTCAGCAATGTATTCAACATCGGGCTTTGCGCTCGCCTCTGTCACGACGGCTTGCCAATGCATCTCAAGCAATTCTGTTGCCCGTCTCAAGTCAAGGGTTTCTGTATCGCTGTCTTTTTTTGTCATGTTTTCGCGTGTGATAGCGAGCTGGTCGCTCAAAAAGATAGAGGTTCATATCGGCCGGAACATAACTGACAGTCTGCGAGTAAGATTCGGGATCGTAATTTACCCAAACCGATTCCGTACGCTCTCCCTTCGACGAGTTGCAGAGACGTGTGTTGGCGTCTACCCTGATCCAGTCACGATAGAGGCGATCCATCAAAGAACATCGGTAACCGGATATCGCCACAGCGCCTTGCATGGATCGAAGCAACTCAGCAAGTTCCTCATGTTCGCGATCCGTCATCTCATAGCCGTAGGCCTTACTGTCACCACGTGCTTCATGAGGATAAGGTGGATCGCAATAGAAGAGCGTCTTCGAGGAATCATAGCGTCGAATTACTTCTGTCGCGGGGGCGTTTTCGATCTGAACGCGTTGTAAACGCTGGACAATTTGAGGCAAACCCTCTACGCTGCCTAACCAACGTGAGACAGCTCCAGCCATACTGGCACGTGAGGTCAAGACACAATGAGCCCATCGGCCCTCTGAACTTGTCTGCGCTAATCCAGTCCGTGTCTGACGAGCCCGGACGAAGAAGCGGCGGGCACGCTCGATCGCTGAAAGATTTGGTTCAGGGCGGCATGCTTTCACCAGCTCTTCGCGCGAGAATGGAGTCAAGCTGATGAGTCGGATAAGGTCATCCCCGTGATCACGTAAGCACTGGAAGAAATTGACGACTTCAGAATCCAAGTCGTTGTAAGTTTCAACAGGTGCCGGCGGCCGATTAATCAGGACAGCTGCGGAGCCACCAAAAGGTTCGCAGAAATGAGTAAATGTGGTCGGCAGTAATGGTAGGAGGAAATCCAGGTGGGAGAACTTCCCGCCGTAATAACCGAAAGCAATCATCTTACCACGGCGGTCGCTGGCACGTGCAATTAGCCGACGATTATTAAAATTATTTTTTTGCACAGCGTTATGTGATTTTGGCTTTACATACTTGTCCATCTTCTTGATGAAACCTTATTACCCTATTCTGCAATTTCTTTACCATTTACAATATACACTATTCTTAGGCGTTTTGGAAATGAGAAGTAAATACCATGTTTAACATTGACGGTGTAGCAAGCCTGGCTCCCGTCTTATGAATTCCAAAGGCTAACCTACTTTTACCCTATCCTTAATGATAGCCAAAATCCGCTCAACCACCGCTTCCACATTCAACGCTGAAGTATCGATTTGGATTTCAGAGGCTTTTTCGTAAGACGGCCCCCGTTCAAAAATCGTTTCTTCTATCTCTTCCAAAGTCCCTTTTCCAGTCAATGTTGGCCTTCGGGTAGAGGAACCCTGATCCTTTTGAATCCTCTTGAGAAGGGTTTGTTGATCTGCTTTAAGCCAGATAATAAAACCATTCCTTTTTAGAGCGTTGACATTGTCCGTGTCAAGAACCGCTCCTCCTCCGGAAGCGATGACCAAATGATCTTCCTTTGAAATCTCTTCTATCACGCTCTTTTCGAGTCTCCTAAAATGGCTCCATCCATGAGATTTCACTAGATCGCTAATGTGTCCTTCCTTGGATTCGATGAGATCATCCGTATCCACAAACCTCATCTGAAGGCGGGCAGCCAGCTTGCTTCCCACCGCACTTTTACCTGAACCGCGGTATCCGATTAAGATGATGTTCATAAAATTTCAAAGTTTGATGAGATCGTAAAAAGTCAAAAATCCCCCCTCTCCCTTGACGCCTGCCTGCGCGAAGCCGCTTCGGCGAAGGCAGGGGAGAGGGTCAGGGCGCCGCCGTCCAGAGCCGTCATAATGACGCCAAGGTCAGTACTGAGACTATGGCGCCGTACGGTGGGGGTGGACAAAACGATTGGTTATCCCCCTCCCCTCCATCCCCTCCCACCAGTCGTTGCGACTCGAAACCGAGGGGAGGGGAGGTTGTTTGCTTTTTATGCATATAGTTTCTGAAAGGTTTCCCAAAAATGCGGGAACGACTTATCCACGCATCGTTCTCCTTTAATCTTTACTCCGGGAACAGCAAGTCCTGCAACGGCAAAACTCATGGCCATACGGTGGTCATCATACGTCTCGATCTCTGCTCCATGGGGCTTTCCTCCTTCTACCTCCAATCGATCCTCTCCCTCTTTTGTTCGAATACCCATTTTACTCAGTTCCACGGCCAGGGCATGGAGGCGGTCCGATTCTTTAAACCGAAGGTGCCCGATATTCTTAATCACAGTCTTCCGCCGGGCAAAGGCAGCGGTGATTGCCAGAGTCGGGACGAGATCGGGCATTTCGTTCATATCCATCTCGATCCCGTCAAGTTCTCCGCCCACTACTTCTACCCAGTCGCTTCCACGCATCACACGACATCCCATTGTCTCTAATATCCCGAGAAATCCTATGTCTCCTTGGATGGTCACAGGATTGATATTCTCGACTCTTACTCTCCCCCTGCAAACCGCTGCGGCCGAAAAAAAATAGGAGGCATTAGAGGCATCCCCTTCAATCCGATACTTTTGTGGAAGATAGCCTTGTCCTGCCTTAACGAAGAAAGAACGGTATTCTTGGTTTCTTATCTCTACTCCAAAGGCAGACATCACATCCCGGGTGATGTCCACATAGGGTTTAGAAGCTAAAGAACCCGTCACCTCTATGTTCACATCTCTCCGGGCATAGGGCGCCACCATCAGGAGGCCGGAAAGGAATTGGCTGCTTTCTTCACCCTTGATCCTTGCGGTACCGCCCTTAAGACCCTGGGACTCTATAATCACTGGCGGAAAGCCGTCTCCTTTTTTGGAATAGGCTTTGACCCCCAACTCTCCCAAGCCATTCAACAGCTCGCCGATGGGCCTCTTTCTCATCCGTTCACTTCCGTCCAACAGAGTCATTCCCTTCTTAAGAACAGCCAATGCTGTGAGAAATCTCATGGAGGCCCCGGAATTACCCACATCGATTCTGTCCTCCGATGTTTTAAACTTTCCTCCTCTTCCCAGAACCCGAATATGATTGCTTTCCCAAGAAACCGGCACTCCAAATTTCTTCAGCGCCTCGGCCGTGCGCTCTGTATCTTCACATCGAAGGGCATTGATTAATACAGATTCTCCATCGGCTAACGAAGAAAGGATAAGGGCCCGGTGGGTATAGCTTTTTGACCCAGGGATGGTCACCACTCCATCACAATGACTGAGGGGTGTTATTTCAATCATTTCTTTCCTTTTTCAAACCTGGCAGGATGGGTCTTTGTGGATTTTCTCTCTTAATGCCCGGCGAAGATCTTTCCTGATTTGCTTGATTTCCAACCTTTTCCCTGTCCAAATCTCGAATTGTGCCACACCTTGACGAATGAACATCTCCAATCCGTTGACCGTGAGACACCCTTTCTCCTTCGCCTCACGGAGGAGTCTTGTCAGCAGGGGCTGGTAGACAATATCCATGACCATCATCCCTTCTTTCAACAATTTTTTTGGAATAGGTGTCTCTCCATCTCGTGGAACCATTCCGAGAGAGGTGGCATTGATCACGACATCGGCTTCAAGTTCTCCAGCCTTCATCCTGACAAGAGAGGATGTCGGCAGGTAATCACACCCCAATTCTTCACTCAGCCCTTCCCCTCTTTTTTTTGAGCGGTTGGAAATAGTTATTTGACAGTCTCTTCTTTTTAGACCAAAACCGATGGCCCGGGCGGCACCCCCTGCCCCAAGAAGAACAATCTTCTTTCCTCTCAAAT
>CAZEKS010000160.1:0-5690 GCA_964512795.1 uncultured Syntrophaceae bacterium | reverse complement strand
GTCTTGCTATATATCCTGGTGATAACCGTCATGGCATCCGGGGCCTGGGCGGTTTCTTGGAAATCCTCCTTTCCCATTTCCGGGAGGGCACTCATCTTAGCCGGATCCCTCTGTTTTTACGTTTCAGACGTTTTTGTCGCAAGGGACAAATTCATAAAAGAAGAATATACAAATCGGCTCCTCGGCTTGCCACTCTATTACGCCGGGCAATTCTCGCTGGCCTTCTCGATAGGTCTTTTAAAATGAGGGGAAGGTTCTTATTTGCCGTGTGGCGTTCGTCGGGGAGGGGTGAAAACTTAGGACCTTCTTTGATGATCTGGAATGAGAGCCCGTCCCCAATTTGTCTCTTATTTACTTTCCTTCTTGGAACGAATCTTCCCTAATATCTTTCCAAGCAAATCTTTCGTGCTATTCAAAATCGACGGACCTTTAACAGTCAGTTTCGTCTCCGCCGTCATATTGGACCTCATGCAGATCACCTTGGCTGTGTAGACACCCTCTGGAATGGGTGGTTGTGTGATGATAATAAACTCCTTATACTTTTTATTAATCTCAAAACCAGCATCGGCTCTTAAGATCTCCGTGATTTTGGTTAATTTACCTACTTCGGCTTTGAAGCTCCCAGCCGGTTGAATGAGCCCTTCGGCCACGATTAATTTAGTTTGATTGGGTCCTAATAATTCGATGTAGATAGAATCATTTGGATTAAATCCAGATCCCTCAAAAACAATCTTCGTATCCAACACCTTCACCACTCCAAGGCGAATGGTTTGTGGGTTCACAATAACCTGCGGTCCGGAAATAGAAGGATCAAGTTTTTTGGGGGAGTTTGCACATCCAAAAAGAATGATCAAACATGCCAAAATCATTAACCTCCAAGAAAGACCTTTCATTTGCTTAGACATTTCCATCTCCTCCTTTCGTTAGTTTGAGGGTTCGAAGATTCCAGTTGTCCAATAGCCCCTCGAACCTTTGAATCCCCGATTCCGCCAAAGGCGGGACTTCGTAACGGTTTAAAAGCACACCCAATTGCCGATTCAATGCAACATGAACGTTATCTCAAAGTAATGGCTTTCTCTGGACAGATTTCCTGGCAGCAAAAGCAGGTAATACAAGTGTCGACATCCACCTGGGGGAGGTGGTCACTCATAAATAAAGCCGATACCGGACACTGATCGATGCAGGTGCCGCAGCCTGTGCACAGCTCAGGATTGGCTTGCGGTCGCAAGATCGTTCGACTGTGGAGCACTCTCTGCACGGCCTCGTTGTGAAGATCCGCTTCACCACCTAAGGGAGGAAGCTTGAAATCGGGCAGTTGTTTCAACTCCCCAATGAGTTCAATCGTGCTGAGGTCGTAGTCCCCCAAACCCACTTCCTTCGCCTTCTGAAGGGATCGCAGCCGGCCCGATTCACATCCCATCATCGTCGCAATGACGCCATCCAATGCCACAGCGTTATCAGAAGCCAGGATCAGGCCGATCTTTCTGAGGTCAGGGGAAGCCGGACCATTGCCCTCCATACCCACTATGGCGTCGACGAGGAAGAAATCGGGTACCCGAAGACGGAACACGTCGATCAACATTTCATGGAACCGTTCGGCGCAGCCCGCTGCCTTATGGAGTTTGGCTTTCTGTGCGCCAGGTAAAAAGCCGTAACTGTTCTTGATCGCTCCGGTGATGACGGTTAATCCATGGGTTTTGAACTTCGGCAGACTGATAATGATATCGGCGTCTATTACAACTCGGGAGAGGTTCACCGTAGACATAAACCCGGCATTGAAATCGACGTTCTGAGAATCGTTTCCGATATTCTGATAGTAGCCCTTGGCTGCTTCCATCATACCTGTTTTCCTGAAGGCCTCCTCGTTTGCCCCATAACTGAAAACACCCGGATTGTCGCCCACAACGATGGAGTCGGGTCCAATTGTCTCTACCTTCTCCACCACGGCACGAAGCACTGCAGGATGGGTGACGATCCCTTCTTTTGCCTCCGAAGCCCGAAGCACGTTGGGCTTTATCAACACCTTTTTTCCTTGGAATTTCAAGGGGAAAAGTTCAAAGGCCCGGTCCACAGCCTGCCGGACACTTTCATAGGTAGCAGGATGAATCATCACTTTCGCCATCGATGCCTCGCTGTTAATCCTGATGTAACACAATATATCCTTGTGTTTGGTCTCCCAAATGAAATGCTTCTTTAAAATAGACTTCTAATAAAACAATTATTGTCCCGGCATCCGGGGAAATCTGTTTGGGGCCGGTGCCTGCCATAAGATCCAAACCCATTTTATACGCCCACTCATACTCCTTTTGTCTTTCTTGCAAAAGCTCCCTTTGGGAGTCAAAAGAATCAGCAGTGGTGAAACCAATATCCCCAAAACCGCATTCGTAAGCCTTTTCAATGATATCGTTTTTACTAATCATCTTGAACGCACCGATCGTCCCCGTCTCCTGGCAGGACGACTCTATTTAGAGTCTGTCTATAAGGTCCGTTATTCCGTCATGCCGGACTTGATCCGGCATCCAGAAGGTCTTGAAAAGACTGGATTCCGGCTTTCGCCGGAATGACGACATCTTATGAAAACC
Organism: uncultured Syntrophaceae bacterium; assembly: GCA_964512795.1. GTDB lineage: Bacteria > Desulfobacterota > BSN033 > BSN033 > UBA1163 > UBA1163. The sequence goes on along the minus strand of CAZEKS010000160.1, from coordinate 3,108 downwards.
ATAATTGTGGACAGACACTATTTAACCGACTACCGGATCACCTCCAGCAATCTTTCCACCAAGGATCGAGATTCGGCCTCGGGCAGACAGTACCTCATTTCAGTGAATTTATTTCTGAATTGAGAAATTTCCTTAGCCATGGGTCGGTCATGAAGGATCACCTCCCCCATGTATTCGGCCAGTTGAGCAAAGTCATCTTCTTTCATCCCGAAACGCGTCATCTCTTGAACTCCCATCCTCAGGCAACTCGCCGTGGTAAAGGCCTCGTCATCCGGTGCGCTCTGATAGTTCACGATGATGTTATTTTCTTCCAACCGTTCGGCGATCAACGGCCCCTTTCCATAGCCGACCCTGACAATGACCTGATGGGTCTCTGTATAGCCAATGCTTGGATCACCTTCCACCATCAATCCTTGATCTTTGAGGGCACGCGCAAATGCCTTGCCATTGGAGATCACCGCTTTCTGATAATCCGACTTAAAGGCATTCATTTCATAGGCGGCAAGTAAGAGGCCCACCAATGTTCCCAGGTGATGGTTGCTGACGCTCCCAGGAAAGACCCTACGGACAATCGCTTCCCAGAGCTCTTCATATTCCGTCCCCTCTGACATGTTACTCGAAATGAGCCCTCTTTGTGGCCCGAAGAAAGTCTTATGGGTGGAACCTGTAACAATATCCGCACCTTCTTTAAAGGGCTCCTGGAAATAAGGTCCGATCAGTCCCAGGACATGGGCCATGTCGTAAAGGAGGATTGGTTTTGGATTCATAGGAGCAATCATTTCCGCAATCTCCCTCACAGGCTCTTTATAGATCACCATGCTTTTGCCCATAACGATCAAATCGGGCTTATGCCCTTCCAACAGTTCCCGGGTTTTCAGGAGATCAATCCTGTATAGATCGCCTTTCATCACGGGAAAAGGAACAGCCGCTGGCCTCTCGGTCATTGGATCATTAGCAATAAAATCTTTCAAGGCCCCCATGGGTTGGGCGCTCAGGTGCCCTCCCCTCCCGATATGATGGTTCATCACCTTTCTGATCCTGCGGGGCTCGCTTCTCCGGTCCAAACGGTTGAGGTAATCCACGATCCCGCTGAAGACAGCGGTATTGGCCATTTGACCACTTGTCACCCTCGCCTCAACTTCTGAGCACCCGATGAAGCGTCGAAGCTCCTCCGCGACAAGCGCCTCAACTTCTCCGATCAACTTTGTCCCTTGATAATAGAAAACATCGCTTTCCCTAAAGGCTTTCATTAACCGGTGTTCAGCATATCGGCCCGATGGATCGGAAATCGTAAGAAGTCTCACAAGAAGAGAAGGGGTCGTTTCCGAAGGGATGAGGTTGAATGTTTCTTTCTGTCTCCAATGGGTATTCTCAGCCACGCGACGGATGAGTCTTTCAGACAAGTCCTTTAAGCTTCCCTCGGGAGCATGCATCTTCTTCGGTTCTTGTATCAGAATCGGATGGGCGTAAGGCGGAGCTTCGCTGGAAAGATGCCTTTCTACGATCACCCCTTCAACCTTATTCCCCGGGTAGAGAATTTCCACCCTCTGCCCCTCTTTTAAATCTGAATCGATATAAGCGAGGGCAATCGATCTCATTTTTTTTTCATCTGTAGGTTCTGAAAGGATTCCCCGATCAGAGAAAACCCAATAGGGGGCCATCGTACCGCTCGACACATGTCCAGCCAGTTCCCCATTTGCAAAAACTTCGTAGCCCTGTCTGGCAATCCCCTGACCGCTGATGGTGATCGGGAATATCCTTTTAGGAACTAACTGCCTTTCTTTGGGAGGTAGAGGTTTCCCGCTTTCTCTTGCCGTCGCCTCTTCAAATTGTCTTTTCAAGATATCCCTTCCGATGAACTCTCCTTTTAGGGAAGAGAAACTCATGGCCAACCTTGCTGCTGAAGGTACTGCATAAATGGGGATATCTATTCCCTGTGCATCGAGCCCTAACTCGTTACCATAAAGCGGAAGTCCTGCTTCCAGCCTCAGGGTATCCCTTGCTCCTAAACCCACCGGAACAATCCCCTCTTCCTCTCCGGCGTCAAGGACCTTCTCCCATATGAGCCTTGACTTCTTCTCGGGCAAGAATAATTCGAAACAGATGGGTTCACCCGTGTATCCTGTCCTTGAGATCGTGATATGGACGTGCTCTCCCTCTAACTCACAAACCCTTAAGCGGTTTCTCCATGGGTCAGGAAGTTTTGGGTGATCTTCCAAAAGAATCTTCTCTAATACTCTCCTGGCGTGAGGACCTTGGAGTGCAATCATTCCGATTTCATCGGTTTTGTCATCAATCGCCACATTCTTGTACTGTTTCTTATGATCGAGAAACCAATTCCAATCTTTCTCCCTGTTCGCCGCATTGACCACAAGGAGATAATTTGCTTCCAGAGAAGGGTCCTCTTCTTCCAGTCGATAGACGTAAGCATCGTCAATCGACCCCCCCTCTTCATTCTGAATCAGCGTGTACTGGGCCACACCCGGATCAAGAGCCGTCACATTGTTTGTTAAGACATGCTGCATGAAAGGAACAGCGTCTATTCCGCGAATCAAAAAACGTCCCATATGGGAGATATCGAACAGTCCTCCGAATTTCCTTGTGCTTGAATGCTCCTCGAGGATACCCCGTTGATAGGCAACAGGCATTTCCCAGCCGGAAAATTCAATCAATTGCCCGCCGTGCTCCTGATGCCAGGAATAGAGTGCGGTTCGTTTTAAATCTTTTGGCATACTTCAGCTCCTATCATTTATTTGGACTATGATTCATAACATAAGTTTAGATGCAGAATCAAAGGAACAGGCAGGAAAACCGTCATTCTCCGATGATCTTGACAAGAACCCTTTTCCTTCGTCTGCCGTCAAACTCGCCATAAAAAATCTGCTCCCATGGGCCAAAATCGAGCTTCCCCTCTGTGACCGCCACGACGACTTCTCTCCCCATCAACTGCCGTTTTAAATGGGCATCGGCATTATCTTCGCCGACATTGTGACGGTATTGTTTAACGGGCTCATGAGGAGCAAGTCTCTCGAGCCAGACCTCGAAATCATGGTGAAGGCCAGATTCATCATCATTGATGAAGACGGAAGCAGTGATATGCATGGCATT
>CAZEKS010000159.1:0-5698 GCA_964512795.1 uncultured Syntrophaceae bacterium | reverse complement strand
GATCGGAGAAGAGCTGAGCGTTCTCAATGGAAATGCTCATCTGGCTCGCAAAGGAGGAAAGAGTTTTCAAATCTTCTTCATCGAACCCATTGAGTTCATCGCTCTCAATGTTTAAAACTCCGAATAACTGATTCCTCACCTTGAGAGGAAAGGCCGCTTCCGATTTTATGCAAGGTTCCACAGCAATATATCGGGAATCCTTCGAAACATCCGGGACATAAAGAAGTTCGCCGGTTTTAGCCACCCACCCCACAATTCCATCGATCCCGACTCTAAATTTAGATCTCTTGATCTCCTCTAAATTTCTGCCGGTGACTTGCTTGATATAGAGCTCGTCCCTTTCTCTGTCCAAGAGAAGAATTCCATAGGCTGCGTAACCTAAACGATCTTTCAGAAGTTCCAACGCTTTTTTGAACAAACCGTCAAGATCCAGCGTAGAGGAGAGGGTCTTTCCAATCTCGTAGAGGGTGGTCAATTGTTTGATCTTTGCCAAGGAATCTTCGTAGAGTTTGGCATTTCCAATAGCAATGGCTGCCTGGTGGGCAAAGTTGTAAAGAAGATCAATCTCTTCTTGTTGGAAATGGACTTCAGGATTAGAAGACCCTATTGCCATCGCTCCAATAATCATCTCCCTGACGATTAAAGGCACGCCGAGAACTTCTTGAATATGATTGGAATCCAATTCCGTCAACCGGTTCGGATGGTGCTCATAATCCTTATAGAGGACGGGAGATTTCTTGGCAATCACTTCCCCTGTCACACCGCCTCCAGGCGGAGAAATATCTCTTCCGATTAATGACTCGGGCAATCCATGGACAATGACAACAGAATACTTCTGCTTCCGATTGTCCCAGAGGGTAATGGTTCCTTGTTCCGCACCCAAGAGCCCGACAGCACTCTCCACGATTTTCTGAAGGATCACTTTTAATTCAAGTTTTGAGGCAATCTCCTGACTGATCGAATAGAGCGTCTTCAGTTCTTCCAGGCGTTTGACATTCTCCGTATAGAGAAAAGTCCTCTCCAAAGCCCCGCTGATGATCTGTCCAATCGAGTTGAAGAGATTTTTTTCAAACCGGGTGATTTTCGAAGTTTCTTTTCTGGCGATGTTTAAGGTCCCGTAGATCTTGTCTCTCGATTTCAGAGGAACGACAGCCGAGGATTTCAATCCTTCTTCAATCGCTGAAGAAAGGGCCCATGGATGGTTAGGGTAGTCCTCAACGAACATCGGCTCACCGGAAACGGCAACCTTTCCGGCTAACCCTTCCCCTAATTTCCTACGCTTCATAGATTCTAAAAACCTCTTGGAAAACCCTCGGTGAACGACGAACACCAATTCGTTAGTCTTTTCATCTAAAAGATAGACGCTGGCTTGGTGGACATCAAACATCTCCATCATTTTATCCACACTTTTATTCAGAATTTCATCCAGATCGGTGGATTGGTTGACGGTCTGACTAATGGCATTGAGGATAGAAAGCTCTTTATTGAGCTTCAAAATTTCTTCTTTTGATTTTTTAGACTCTCCGTTCATCCGGTCATCTCTCCCATGGATTTCGCCCCCAAGTCTTGGACCATTCATTCCATTTCGTCGTGGGGGACAACGCGATCACTCCACTAATATCAATCCAAAGATATTTCTTTCTTCTTCATGAGTTTTTACCACTTCAATAGTAAATCCATTGTCCCTAACGGTCTTGAAGACATCAATGCCACAGGCTTCCATCGAAGGCCTTGCTTCAAGACCATGTTTACAAGAAGTGGTCGGGTCGCACTCTTTACAGAGACGGCAGGGACCCGAACCCATGCTCCAAGCTTTGTAGTAACCATCAAGAAAAATCTTAACTTCGAAATTCACAATGGTCTCGTTAAAAGGCTTTGCCTTTTCTCCTTTCCGTAATTGACGATGCAGCAAAATGGCCTTTTGATAAGAATCAATCACCTTTCGCGTAACGTCTGGAGGCGGGGTGTGCGGGGGACAACAAAGGCTCGTCCCGAATCCAGGACATCCATATTGACACTTCATCCTCACCCACTCGGCAGTGACAACAGAACGGGGATCAATCACCTTTACTCCATCCACCCCCATCTCTAAGACCTCTTTGCAGTAAATCTCGACCGGCCTCATTCTATCTTCCTCTTTCTTTACCCGATGATCGTCTTTAATCTCTAACATTTCTACCGCCATTTTTAAAAATCTGTTCTTGTCCTTGCCCCAACATCCCGTTATTGGGGTGACGTAAGTTCTTTGATCTCTCTTTGGGCTTCTTCCCTCTCAGGGCTTCCCCTCTCCAGCAAGTCAACGGCTGTTCTGAAATGGAGAAGGGCCGTTTTTCTCTCACCCCTTAATTTGAAATGTTTTCCAAAATAGAAGTGGGAAAGTCCCTTCTGCCCTGTTCTTCCGCAAACGGACCCAAGGTGGTGATAGGCATCAATGAATTCAGGCCTCTCCTTTTGAACCTTTAACAGGAGTGGGAGGGCCTTGGCAAAATCCCCTTTCTCCTGATATCCCCTCCCTAAGTAGTAAAGAGTCATTAAGTCATTGTTTTGACCTTCCCCGGAAGCGGACCGTATGGTTTCGAGGTTTTCTATAGCCTGATCCATCTTGCCCGAGAGAAAATAGACAATGCCGAGCTCCCTGGATACGTCAAGATCCTCAGGGGCCAAGGAGTGTGCCTGTTTGAGGACCTCCATCGACTTATCGAATCTCCCCATTTTCCGATAAGCAAGACCTAAGCCATAGTATCCCTCCCAATGATTAGGGTTGGTTTCGATCAAAGACTGAAAATAAGCAACGGCTGCCTGAGGGTCTCTTTCCTCGACAAAAGCTTTTGTACGGATCTTTTCGAAATTCTTAATTGTTTTGAAAGGCCCTGTGGACTTTGACCCCATCGGGAGAAGGTTTTCTAAAAGAGAGATTCTGTTTTCAACGGCTGGATGGGTGGAAAGATAAAGAGGGATGTTGGGCGCCATGGCCAAGCTCACCCTGTGGATTCTGTTGAGAAAGGTAATCATCCCATTGGGATCATAGCCCGCTTTAATCAAATAATGCAAGCTATTTTGATCCGCATCGGTTTCCATCTCTCGAGTATACTTCAATGTAAGGGCCCCTGCTGTGGCCGTCGCCATGGCCACAGCCGCTTGAGAGCCTGTCCCACCTCTACCCGCAATAATTCCAGCGAGCATGGCAGCCAGAGTGGCAATGTTCAGCCGTTTCGATTTCTCAATCATTTTGGCTACATGCCTCTGAGTGACATGGGCGATCTCATGACTTAGCACTCCTGCGACTTCCTGTTCGTTCTCCGCCAAAACAATAAGACCCGTGGTAACAAAAATATAACCACCCGGAATGGCAAAGGCATTGGGATCTAGTGCATTGATCACAAAAAATTTGAACTCGAAAGGGGTTGGACCCACCTGATCCACCAAGGAATAGCCCACATTTTCGATAAAAGTTTGAATGTTTAGGTCTCTCACGAAATCGGCCTCTCTCTCAATTTCGAGGAGGACCTTTTTCCCCAACTTCTTCTCTTCTTCTGTTGTCATAGCATCGATACATTTTATGAAACTTCCAAAGTGGAAGAGGGTGACAAGAAGTAGGACAATGCAAAATAGAATTTTTCTTTGAGGTACTTTTATTAACATTTCGTAATCCCTGTCTTGAATCTGCTTGGGGTAGGCAGGCTTGCTATTTGGGTAACAGATGGAGTCTCACGGGCAAAGCACGTGCCTGTGTTCTGAAGCGCTCCGGCACGCAGGCTTGGTCTTATAAGAAGGCGGATAAAATCCACTAATAAAATTCCTTATGCACCCATTTGTATCCCAAATGGTTAACATATTAACACTTTCTTATAATCTCTACAAGGAGGTAAATAAACAGAAGGTGAATAAATCGTTTGTCGATATGAAGAAATTCTTAGCCGGAACGTGCCACGTCCCGCATTAGACGGGAGAAAGGAAAAAAGGGGCATAATATGAAATGATATCTCATTGCTGGGAAACCCCTACCCACAGGATGAGGGCTTCAAATAAAAAAAGCCCTACATATCCTCTCCATTTGGGTGGGGTTTGGATGGTGGGAGTCAGAGGATATATAGGGCCTAAAAACTTAGATTACTGTTCTAAACAGGGAGCCTGGTGCGCAAAACCTCCGATGTTCGCAATCTTCCACTTTAACCACTCATAAGTCCTTTTTAAAAATACCCCCTCTTTAAATCGAATGGTTCTTTCTTTTTCTTCTTCGGATAGAATATATATTGTTCACTCATGCTCATTGACACAATAAATAATTCCCCCTTACGTTCCCTTCCAATTTTTAATGGCTTCATTGAAACTTTGAACGATACCATAGAAGTGCCGAATGGACGGGCCTTTCTCTCCTTCTTCCTGACGGACAGGATAAACCCTTCCGCCTCCCACGGCCGCCGCCTCGGCAAACCCCTTCAGTTCTCCTTTTTGTTGAGCCTTGATCTTCTCCAATTCCATCCCGTGCTCCTCCTCCATTTCATGCTCCGTGAGGTCCCCCGTGATCCAGGCCCAACTCATGGGGTAGACATCGGGATTGAAGACGACCGAATAGAAATGCCAGACGATAATGGTGAGAGTAGCCAAAATCGCCTCATAAAAATGAATCGCCCGAACCACATCCCAAGTCCACATGGGAAAATACATCAACCACTCCGTTTTAAACCAAAGAATAAAACCTGTAACAGTCATAACGATCGTTCCCCAGATCAAGCCCAGATATTCCAACTTCTCCCGGAAATTGAATCGAGGCATTTTAAGCGCCTTGGCAGGCCGGTTGATGAAAAGATTATTCTTCAACGTCTCCCAGAGGTCTTTGGCGTCTTTCAACCCTGGGATCATATCCTTTGCAATTCCTCTCCCCCTCTCCGTGAAGGCTAAGTATAAGATGTGATAGCCCCCCAGGAAAACCGTAGCCACACCGCAGAGGCGATGCAAAAAACCTCGAAGGGTCATTCCCAAAGGAGCATCCGTAATGGGAGAAACCCAGAAGGCTGTCGAATAGCTTAAGGCAAAACCTGTGATGACCAGGAGCGTAAAATTTACGGCAAGATTGAGATGCTGCATTCTTTCATTCAATGTCATTCTGAGGTATTTTTTCGTCATGGCGCTCCACTCCTTACACGTCTAATGCCTCCGGTCTATTGTCTTTCTCAGCCAATCGGTAAAGTTGAAGAAGGTCAGCCCTCCGATGACCGCTACAATCAGGATGATATAGATGACCCTCACCCACCCGACCACTTTCTCACCAAATTCTTCTCCTTTGATCGAAGCCACTGCATGGATCTTTCCTTTTGCAAAATTCTCCGAGGCTCCTGGATGACACGTTCCACAGGTCTTCTGCAAATTATCTTTGTGGATCATAGATTTTGGATCCGAAGAGGGTAGGATGTCATGGACTCCGTGACAACTGGCACAGTGGGCGGAATAGGTATCTCCACCCCGATAGGAGAGACCATGGAAGCTATCATAATAGGTTTTGACGGGGGTGGTGGTAATTCTGTACTCACTTGAGATTCGCTCCGCTGCATGACACTGCGGACAGGTCGTTAAGGCGATTCTCTTCTCATTGACAGGAGAATCGGGATCTAACTTTGTCTTGATCCCGTGAAAACCGTGACAAGTCGTGCAAGTGGGAGAATCTGCCCTCCCCCTGGCAGCGAGCACTCCATGGACG
>CAZEKS010000158.1:0-5698 GCA_964512795.1 uncultured Syntrophaceae bacterium | reverse complement strand
GAAATCGGTTGATCACCTTCACGGGGAATGCGAACTCCACCCTGGCAAAGGCAGCGGATGTGAACCTTAATATCCATGTGAAAGAGGAAGCCTGTCCATTTGGTCTGGCTCCCACAGCCAGCACTACGGCTACCCTCGCCCTGGGAGATGCGTTGGCCATTGCTCTCATGGGAAAGAGAGATTTCAAAAAAGAAGATTTTGCCATCCTCCATCCGGGCGGGGCATTGGGGAAGAGGCTTCTTTTGAAGGTGGAAGACCTGATGCACGTGGGGAAAGCTTTTCCGATGGTATCGGAAAGGACCTTGATGAAGGATGCGATTTTTGAGATCACCTCAAAACGATTAGGGGTGACCGGGGTCTGCAATACCGAGGGACATCTGGTTGGCGTGATTACCGACGGGGATCTGAGGCGGGCTTTGGAAAAATTCAGCGACCTTTTTAATCGGGAGACCTCTGAAGTGATGACGAAAAACCCGAAGTGGATTGAAAAGGATGCCTTGGCGGCGAAAGCAGTGCAGAGGATGGAGGAGCATTCGATTACCTCCCTCTTTGTTTTCAACAAGGCAGGAGATAAAGTCCCCGCGGGGATCATTCATCTCCATGATCTTCTGAAGGCGGGGGTGGTGTGAATAGTTCGGAGTGATTAGTTCGGAGTTCGGAGACAATGATACTCCGAACTCTAAACTCCGAACTCAGAACTCACATATGAAAAGACTTAAGATTGCCATCTTGATTTCTATTATGTTGATCGGTGGAATTGTCCTCGTGAGGCTTTGGGCAAACCTCCAGGAGAGAAAAGCTTCGGAAGCGATAGAGGAGATTCCGAAGTCTTCCGCCGGCGACGCGAGCCAGGAACTGCAAAAGGTTCATTTTGTAGAGGATAAGCACGGTCGAAAAACCTGGGAGATGGAGGCAAAAACGGTTCGTCTATACCAGGATGAGAACATTTCGGTTTTGGAGGATGTGAAGGTAACTTTTTATGCGAAAGAGGGAAGAATCTTCTATCTCACTGGAAAACAGGGGAAGATTTATCAGGACTCGAAAGATGTGGAGTTGATGGGCGATGTGGTGCTCACCTCGAACGATGGATATCAGCTAAAGACCCAATCCGTTTCCTACCAGCACTTGGAGAAGACCGTGAGCACTGCCGATCCCGTGGAAATCGAAGGAGAGCAGATTCGACTGACAGGCAAAGGGATGTTGGTCAATATGGATGCCAAGACGTTTAAAGTTCTCAGCCAGGTGAAGACTCAACTGAGAGGTAAAAAAAAGGTATGAAGCCAAGTAGGGGAATCGGTTTTCTCGCTATTATGGTCTCCCTTTTTCTCTTGTTCGTTTCTGTGGAGGCCCAGGAAAAGAAGGGGAGTGGAAAAGGTGAAGAGAGAGCCCTCAAGGCCAAGAGGGGTTTTGGATTTACTGCCAGCCGTGCCCCCATTGATATCACCTCAGACACGGTGGAGGGAGACCAGAAACAGAACACGGTCACTTTTAAGGGAAATGTGGTAGCCAAGCAGGAGGACATAACGCTCTATGCCAACACACTCGTTGTCGTTTACGATCCCGACACGAAAAAAATAAAGGAAATTGTAGCGACCGGCAATGTGAAGGTCGTCCAATTGGATCGCCGGGCAACCGGCCAGAAGGTGACTTTTGATCAGGATAAGAATAAGGTGGTTCTGGACGGGGATGCGGTGATTCGTGAAGGAGCGAATGTCATCAGGGGGGAGCGGATCACCTTCTATGTTGAGGAGGAGAGAAGCGTTGTGGAATCGGGAAAAGGGGGGCGTGTCAGCACCAGCATTACTCCACCCCCCAGGGAGGAAGGAGAAGAGAAAAAGTCGAAAGAGGAAAAGAAAAAATAGTTTAGAGTTAAGAATTGGGAATTAAGAGTTGAAATCAATAATTGATTGAACTCTAAACTCATAATTCATAACTCTTAATTGAAGGAAGACCGATGGCACATATATTATGTGAGAGTTTAACCAAATCATTTCGTCACAAGAAAGTGGTGGATTCGGTAAGCATTGAAATCCAGGGGGGAGAAGTGGTGGGATTGTTGGGACCCAATGGCGCAGGAAAGACCACCATTTTTTATATGATCGTCGGGCTGTACCAACCCAGCGGCGGGAAGATTTATCTCAATGACGAGGAGATTAGTTCCCTCCCCATGTATTTAAGAGCGAGAAAAGGGATTGGCTACCTTCCTCAGGAACCGTCTGTTTTTAGAAAGCTAACGACCGAAGAGAATCTGATGGCGATTATGGAGACCCTCCCTCTCTCCAAAGAGGAGAGGAAAGACCGATTGGAGAAACTGTTGAAAGAGTTGGGACTCTCCTCACTGCGAAAACAGAAGGCTTATATTCTCTCGGGAGGAGAGCGCAGACGGGTGGAGATTACACGAGCCTTGGTGCTCTCACCTTCTTTCATCCTTTTAGATGAGCCTTTTTCAGGGATTGACCCCATCGCCGTTTTAGATATCCAGACCATTATCCGCCAATTGAAATCAAAGGGGATTGGAATTATAATAACTGATCACAATGTTCGAGAAACATTGGGAGTTTGCGACCGGGCGTATATCCTCAATGAGGGGCGAATCCTGGAAGAAGGAACCCCTGAAAAGATTGCTCAAAGCGAAAGGGCGAGAAAGATCTATTTAGGAGATGGGTTCGAGTTGGGGGGAAGACGCCTTAGTAAAGAAGAGAAAAAAGATGTAAATCTCCCTGCATAAGGGAGGTCATGGGAGTAAGATGGTCTTAGAGCTCAGACAATCAACCAAGCTTGTTCAACAATTGGTGATCACTCCTCAGCTTCAGCAGGCGATCCGGCTTCTCCAATTAACACGTCTTGAACTGGTAGACCTGATCAGCCAGGAGATGAAGGAGAACCCACTCCTGGAAGAAGCAGAGGAGGGGAAGGAGCTTGCAGAAGGCGAAGCTCCGGCGGCCGGGCAGGAAGAGACAGAAACTTCTCCAGAACCTGAGCGGACCCCGGAAGTAAAAGGCAATGGGGAAGGGGCAGATGAGTTTGATTGGGAAAACTATTTAGAAAATTCCAACCTCATCCCATTTGAGAAGAGTTCTCCGAGCTATCAGGATGGGGAAGAAAGGCCCTCCTTTGAAAATTTTCTCACCAAGAGAACGACCCTCACGGATCATCTCCACTGGCAACTTCAACTCTCACATTATACAGAAGAAGAACATGAAGCCGGGACATGGATCATCGGAAATCTGGATGAAGATGGATATCTGAAGATTGCCCTGGAAGATATCTGTTCGGAGACCAATCTTCCGATGGAGGAGGTGGAGAGAGTCCTCCGAAAAATTCAACAATTCGATCCGATAGGCGTGGCGGCGAGAGATTTAAAAGAATGTCTTCTCATCCAACTGGAGCAGATGAACCCTCGAGATTCCCTGGCAGAAAAGATTGTTTCCGAACATCTTTCGCTATTGAAGAATCGAAATTATCCAGCCATTGCCAAACGGTTAGGGACATCTCTGGATCGAGTGAATCGCGCCGCCTCTCTCATTTCCAAATTGGATCCCAAACCTGGCAAGGCCTTTGGAGGAGAGGTGATCCAAGAGATTATCCCTGACGTTTATATCCACAAGGTAGAGGGGGATTATGTCATTTATCTGAACGACGATGGGATCCCGAGACTCAAGATCAATTCACTTTACCGGAATATCCTCAACGGCAACCGTCTCGCTCCGGAAGGGGACCGAAAATATATTCAGGACAAACTCCGATCCGCCCTCTGGCTGATCCGTAGCATTCACCAACGACAAAGGACGATTTACAAGGTGGCGAAAAGCATCGTGAAATTTCAGAGGGAGTTCCTGGATAAAGGGATTCAATTTCTCAAACCCCTTGTGCTGCGGGACGTGGCAGAAGATATCCAGATGCACGAGTCCACGATTAGCCGGGTCACCCACAACAAATATGCTCATACCCCCCAAGGCATTTATGAATTGAAATTCTTCTTCAATGCGGGGATCACCTCCACACAGGGGGAGACCATGGCTTCGGAAAGTGTCAAGAATCTGGTACGGGAGATCATCGCTAAAGAGGATCCGAAGAAACCTTACAGCGATGAGAAATTGGTTCAAATTCTCCAGGGGATGAACATCCATATTGCCCGGAGGACCGTTTCGAAATATCGAGAGATGATGAAGATCCTTTCCTCCAATGAACGGAGGAAGATCGTTTAGGCTACCTCTAAGAATGTCATTCCTGCGAAAGCAGGAATCCATAAGGTCTTGAAGTAACTGGACTCCTGCCGGAGTTTACCCCGTACTGAATACGGGGCGGGAGTGACGAATTGGAAGTTATTAGAGGTTCCCTTCAATGTTAAGGATAGGATCGTTACCGTGTTACCCTTTACCGTGATTCCGATGAACTTTGATGAAGATAAGGAGATGACCCATGCAGGTTGCGGTGACATTTCGACATATGGAAACCAACGAAGGAGTCAAGGCCTATGTGAAAGAGAAGGTGGAGAAGCTTCAAAAATATATTCAGAACCCGAGGGAGGTTCATGTCGTTTTGGCGGTAGAAAAATTCCGGCATATTGCAGAAATCACGATTGTCGGGAATGGAGGGGTTTTTAATAGCCAGGGAAGGGATAACGATCTCTATGCCGCCATCGATCAGATGGTGGATAAGATGGAGCGACAGATTCGCGAACGGAGGGAGAAAGTAAGACGAAAAAGAGCGACGCCCTCTTCTTCAAAGAGCACCCTCCCACGGAGCGCAAAGGCCGGAGACGGGAAAGAAGAAGAAAACATTCCTTACCTCATCCAGAGGAAACGGTCCATTGCCAAACCCATGTCTCTTGAGGAGGCGCTCTCTCAATTGCACCTTTCGAAGAAGGATTTTTTGGTATTTATCAATTCGGATTCCGGGCAGATGAATGTCGTCTATCGCTCAAAAAACGGGGGTTACGGGTGGGTCGAGCCTCATCCCAAATAGAGAGGCGTTTAAGGGGAAATGATGAAGATCATGGGCTATCTGAATGAAGAGTGGGTGATCCCGGACTTGCAGGGAACGGACAAGCCATCCATTCTGAAGGAGTTATCAAGCGTCTTGGTAAAGCCCTGCCAGGTAATGTCTGTGGAAGAGCTGCTTCAAGTGCTCCTTGATCGGGAAAAATTAGGATCGACGGGGATTGGAGAAGGGATTGCCATCCCCCACGGTCGATTGAAAAAGTTAAAAAAATTCTTCATCTCTTTTGGTCGTTCCATCAAGGGCGTAGATTTTGATTCCATCGATCAAAAACCCAGCCAGCTCTTCTTTTTAGTGATGGCTCCGGAGAATTCGGCTGTCGATAATTTAAAGCTCCTGGGTCGTATCGTCACCCTGTTGAAACAGCCTTCCTTCAAGAGGAGATTGATGGAGGCTCCTTCCCAGAAGGAGCTTTTTCAAGTCCTCTCCGAAGAGGATGAGAAATATTGATGAACCAAATCCCTGCCTACCGGCAGGCAGGCGAATGTCAAAGTTCAAATGCCAATTGGATGCCAAAATTCAAAGGTCTGGAATAATGGAATGATGGAATAATGATAAAATGAAGGGGAATTTGTTTCTGAAAATACCCATCATTCCAATATTCCATTTTTCCACTATTTCATATTCTTTTGAGCTTTGGCCGGCAAGTGCCCCGCAAGCCCCGCCTTGTAGGCGGGGTCAAGGGGCACAATCAGAA
>CAZEKS010000157.1:0-5759 GCA_964512795.1 uncultured Syntrophaceae bacterium | reverse complement strand
TATTTGGCTGTAATGATCTTACTTCGAGAAGGGGGTCGTATCAACAGAAGCCTCACTGTCCCGGCCGTGGCCTCGCTTGAGACAATGTCTCCTGCCACCAGGGTGATGAAAAAGGGGATGTGTATATGGAGGCTGTTCATAATGAAGGCCGTAACGAACCAACCGTTCAGGACATTTCCATAGATGAGAAAATCCTTCTGGAAAGATTTCATCATACGATCAAGGATCTCGCTGGCACTCAATTTCATCACCACTTCAGTCATTATGACAATCAAGGCGATGAAGCCAAAACTGATGTATGTGCGCCACCGGCTGAATATCTTGTAGGTCTCAAACCAGAAGAGCTTCATATATCAGATATCCCTTCAGTGATCTTCAAAAAGAAATCTTCAAGCGTTCGATGGGGATAAAAGGATAATACCTCGATATGATTCGAAACAAGAAACTTGTTTAACTCGGAAGCGTGCCCGGGCTCAACGCGCAATTCAATCCTACCGTCCTCCACGGAAAGGAACACCACCCAGGGGAGTTTCCCGAGAAGTTCGACCGCCGAGTCAAGAGGTGAGACCTGGATGGAGTACTCCATGGGTTCTCTGTCAAGCAATTCAGAGACAGACCCCTGAGCAATCAGCTCACCCCGATTGATCACAGCCATCCTGGTTGCAACCATCTCGACTTCCGAAAGAAGATGAGAAGAAAGGAAGATGGTCATCTCTTTCTCGCTGGCGAGCTTCTTGATCAGCCCTCTGACTTCTTTCATTCCCTGTGGGTCGAGTCCTGTAGTCGGTTCGTCAAGGATGATCAGTTCTGGTTCGGTCAGCAGAGCCTGAGCGAGTCCGAGTCTTTGCTTCATTCCGTGTGAAAAAGTCTTGACTTTTTCAAAAGCGCGTGATGTCAACCCGACCACATCGAGCGCATCCATGACCTCTCTTTTTTGTACACGGCGGGTCATCGAGCCCAGCATTTCCAGATTCTTGTAGGCGGAAAGGTAGAGGTAGAAATCCGCTTTTTCGACAATTCCACAGACCCGTGAGAGAACGACCCGGCGGTGTCTATGAAGATCCATCCCGAACATTTCAATCGAACCGGAAGAAGGCATGAGGAGCGTCAGGATCATGCGTATGGTCGTGCTTTTTCCTGCGCCGTTTGGACCGAGGAAACAGAAAACATCCCCACGGCGGACTTCCAGGTTTAGATCCTTGGCAGCCCATCGTTTTCCAAACTTCTTGCTCAGGCGAGTGGTTCGCAGAACCACTTCTTTTTGAGAAAGGTCTTCCATGGCATCACCTAAAACAGAGAAGTCTTTTTTATCCTCTCCTACCTTTGCTTCCCCACCTCAAGTCATTGATCTTTGCGTTCAAGGCTTTCACCCCGTTAGAAATGATGCCCCGATGCTCAGCAGTAGGGTTAGGTCCCAGAATAATTCCGGCGGGATTTGATGCCCCGCTGGAATTTCTAACGGGGTGAACTTAATCTGGATAAAAACGGATTCCGATCTCAAAAATGTCATCACTGAATTCCTTAGGGATGGGAGGCAAAGGTTCTGCCTTCTTAATCGCTCGCATTGCCATCTGGTCATAATGGGCATTGCCGGACCTTTTTTCAAACCATGATTTTTGAACTTTGCCGTCCCTTTCTATGATGACGACAATGATTGTTTCCAGGTCAGTTTTCCCTTTGGGAAGACCTCCGGGGAGGGTCCACTCCTTTTTGATTTTTGCCCATATCATATTGTAGTAATCGTTCAGCTTGGATTCCAATGCGGAGGAACCTCCGAAGGGGGAACCCCAAGGCGATCCGCCTGTTGTGGAACCCACCGTGCCTGACCCTGTTCCTGTTCCAGTTCCAGTTCCAGATCCGGAGACCATCGACCCCTGAGATGGATGAGTCTTGGAAGGTTCCCCTGTCGGACCCTTATCCAAATTCTCACGACGGGCTACTTTTTTTCGAATCTCTTCGAGGGCTGCCTTTTTATGAATATCCTCCATGGCCTCTTGAAGAGATTTAAGAGAACTTTTTCTCTTTTCAAAGGTCTCGTCCTTCTCCACCTTCTCCACCTTCTCCACCTTCTCCACCTTCTCCACCTTCTCCACCTTTTTGTCCGCCTTCTTTCCGGCTTTTTTCTGATACGATTTTATGCCTTCGGTCTTCTCACTTTCCTTTTGATTCCCAGTGGGTTTCGGCTTTTCAACCGGCGGGGAAATAGGCGATGCTACGGGAGAACCAGGGCCTCCTGGGATGGAACTACCCAAGGGGGCTCCGTTTCCTTGAGGCGAAAAAGGCCGAATGGTCACTCGATAAACAGAAGGGCGCATTTCTGCAATCGTAGGCCTCAGGCCGAGGATGACGGCGGCGACGAGGGTAAGATGAAGCAGCAGTGAGAAAATCCCCGCTTTCAGCAATCCGCCCTTATCAGGGAAAACCGAATCGTTCAAAAGAGAAGGCTGACCTCTCCCCTTTTGTAATCTTCTCATTTCTTCAACTCGATCCCTAAGCCGGGGTTCTTCACGCCCGATTGGGTTAAGACATCCATCACCTGTATCACAGAATCATATTTAACATTCTTATCCCCATTAATAATTACAAAGGCGTCTGGTTTGGCTCTCATCATTGCCCTCAGCTTATATTTGAGCGCCTCTAATTCAAGTTTCGTATCCTCTAAGAAAACCTCGCCTTGAGCATTGATATTGATAATGATGTCTCGCGATGTCTCCTCCGATTTCGATGCCTTGGGCAGTTGGACTTTCATGCTGGATTGATAAATGAAAGGGGTGGCGATCATGAAAATGATCAATAGAACCAGAACCACATCGGTAAAAGGAGTGATATTAATCTCTGCTATTAATCTGGATCTTCTATTCTTCCTCTTCATGTGATTTATTCCTTGCCTATCAGGTCGATTAATTCGGAAGCACATAACTCCATATCGTTCACAAAACGTTCTACTCTTTTCATAAAGTAATTGAAGGCGATCACCGCAGGGACAGCCACAAAAAGCCCCATGGCCGTACAGACCAGTGCTTCTGCGACCCCCCCGATGACAATACTCATTCCACCGGCTCCGGCCACGGCAATATCATGAAATGCCCTGATGATCCCGAGAACTGTCCCAAAGAGCCCGATATAGACAGCCGTGTTCCCAATGGTTCCCACAATGCTCGTAAAGCGTTCTAATTTTGTGGTTTCGACAGTGATTTGTCGCTCCATCGCGTTGGATATCTGTTTTTCATGGTGATCATGAAGCACCAGTCCCGAATAAATGACATTCGAGATAGGAGCATAAGTGTGCTTGCAGATTTCCATTGCTTTTTCTATGCTCCCACTTTTCAATGCCCTTTTTATTTTCGTCATGAATTCCGGTCTTTTGGTTCGGGATAGTCTCTTATAGTAAATGATCCTTTCCAAAAGAATGGTGATGGATAAAAAAGAGCAGAAGAGCAAGATGTACATCGTGAAACCACCTATCTGAATTATTTCCCAGACTGTTTTTCCTGCAAACATCTCATTCCTCCTCTATCAATTCTGCATTTATTTGGTCCAGGTGATGTGAAAGCCTCTTCGTCAACCAATATTACTCATCTGTTAGGATTTCGCAAGCACTATTGTCTGTTCCATTCCCAGGGGGTGAAGATGGCGCCAAGAAGTTTTGAGTTTCTTTTAGGGTGGGGATTCCCTTTCTTCCGCCAAGCTCTCGGCATTTGAGGGCTGCTACCGCATTGGCAAATTTCAAAATCTCCCTTACCTCCCAATGCTGCAATAGGCCGTAAATGAACCCTGCATGGAAGACATCGCCTGCTCCAGTGGTATCAACCACATTGACCTTGAATCCTTTGATATAGATGATTTCTCCGTCGATGAGTGCCATGGCACCTTCGTGGCCCAAAGTGGTGCAGAGAAATCCATGGGTGTGTTTTTGGAGTTCGAGGAAAGCTTTCTTTTGATCTGAAATTCCTGTGAAGAGTGTGGGGAACCTTGATGAGGTGATGACGAAGTCAATCTTCTCAATCAGCTCGGAGGTGAGAGGTTCCACTTTATCGAGGTCAACGATGGTGGGAATTCCTTCCTCCTTTGCCCACCTGGCACACTGAATGGCAGCATGGATATCATGCCCGTCTAAGTGGAGGAGCCTTCCAGAGCAGACCTCCTCTTTTCGAAGTTCTCCTTTGCGATATATCAATCGTTCATCTCGATTCCAAAGGATCGTTCGTTCTCCAGAGGCGCCCTCCACGGTAATCGTGGCGAACTGATTTGTGGCATTGGGTTCGATCTTTACTGAGGAAATGTCCACTCCTTCCTGGCCAATGGATTGGAGAGAAAATTGACCTAACTCATCCTCTCCAACTTTTCCAATATATTTTGTTTTTACGCCCCATCGACTTAAGGCCACCATGGCTGTGGCCACCTGACCTCCTCCTTGTTTGGAAAACTGGAGCATCTTCATTTTTGAATTCGGAGCAGGGAATTCTGGAACCAGGCTGAGGAAATCTACAGAGTTAAGGCCCATCCCCACCACATCAAAAGGTTTGTCTGTGGGGAGAGGAAGATTGAATCGCATATCTTTTTTTACAAAGCTTTTAGTCATTTTTCAAGGTTTTCAAAAAAAGAGTTCAGGGATGAGAGGAGGAACTCTATTTAAAGGAAGGCAGCTGGAACAGGATCATTAAATATTTGAGCCAGATGTTTTGGTCACCGTAGGTTATCGAAGTGCCTGCTGCCCTGTTAGAGGTGTCATCGCTTATTCGAACTCTTCTGATTCCTCTGCAGGATAGAAGTAATAGAGGTCTTCTCGGTTAATTATTTTTGCATCGTTTTGAACTAAAAATTCTTCTTCCTGCTTCCGGAATGCTATGACCGCCGCTTACAACCTATCCAGCTTCTCTAGGTCAAAGGTTAACACTGGGTAAAAGGATGGCGGTGATATTTTACCGTATCGAATAGCACTGTCAATCAATGGTATTTTTTATAACCTCAGCAATCTGCCGGCAGTACTGTTCCGTGAATTCCTGGGTCGGCCCCTCCACCATGACGCGGCACATGTTTTGGGTACCTGAATACCGAACCAGAACCCTGCCATTGTCGCCGAGTTCAGACTCTACCTGTTTGATCACCTCTATAACTTTTGGTAACGAGGAAATTTCCGGTTTGCTCTTTACATCCACGTTGATCAGTTTCTGCGGGTAGATCTCCATCATTTTCGAAAGTTCTGACAAAGGTTTACCGGTCTCGACCATCGCTGCTATCAGTTGTATAGCGGTAACAATCCCGTCCCCCGTTGTGTGGTGTTCAAGGAAAATCATATGACCAGCATCCTCTCCACCCATGATCGCTCCCAAGCGGACCATATCCTCCAATACATAACGATCTCCCACTTTCGAGACATGGTGTTTAATGCCATGCTTCTTGCAAGCCACCTTAAGCCCAAGATTGCTCATCACGGTGCTCACGAGCAGATCGTTCTTTAGCTTCCCCTTTTCCTTGAGGTTTCGGGCACAGATGATCAGGACCTGATCGCCGGAGATTTCCTGTCCTTTCTCATCCACAGCAATCAGCCTGTCACCGTCACCATCAAAAGCGAGTCCAATATCCGCTCTCGCCTCCACCACCCGTTTCCTAAGATCCTGAGTATATAGAGATCCACAACGATCATTGATATTGAGACCATTGGGGTTATTGTGGATGACCTCCACATTGGCACCCAGCTCAAAGAATGTGTCCGGAGCAATTTTGTAGGTGGCCCCATTCGCTGTATCGATGACAAT
>CAZEKS010000156.1:0-5765 GCA_964512795.1 uncultured Syntrophaceae bacterium | reverse complement strand
AATCCACCCATCCTTCCGATTTGATCTATTGGCTCGATTTTTTCACACCTTCTGATGCATTGCTGTCAAAAGCAGGTTTCCATTGACTTTTCAAAAGGTTGATGTTATCTGTTTATAACTTTTTTTTACTCACAAAAGTAAAAACATGGTGGTGAACATGTCGCACTCCTCAGGAAGACCAACAGTCGGGGAAGTTGATCTCCGGGCGTTGGAATTTAACTATCGGCAAATTCAAAAAAGAATCCCTGAAAGGGTGAAAGTCCTGGCTGTGGTTAAGGCGGATGCCTATGGTCATGGAGCCATTCCGGTTTCTCTGAAATTGGAGAAATTAGGAGTGGAATATTTGGGTGTTGCGATTCCCGAGGAGGGAGTGGAATTAAGAAGGGGGGGGGTGAACGCCCCCATTCTTGTCTTAGGAGGGATTTTTGGAGGAGAGGTTGATCAAATTTTTCGTTTCCGTCTCACCCCAGTGATCTTTGGAAGGGATTCATTAAAACTCCTCTCCCGAGAGGCAGAGAGGCGAAGAAGAAAGGTGAAGGTTCACCTAAAGGTGGATACGGGAATGGGAAGACTGGGGGTTCCCCTCAACCTCTGGCCCGATTTTTTAAAGGAGGTCAAACGATCTCCGAAAATTGAGACAGAAGGGATCCTTTCCCATTTCTCCATGACCGACGAAGAAAAAGGTTTTACTCAAAACCAATGGAAAGCATTTCAACAAGCGGTGGCGATTGCCCAAGAGATGGGAATTTCCTGCCAATATCTTCATATGGCCAGCAGTGCGACGCTCGCCGCTTTTCCGGCCTACTCCGCCAGCTTAGTTCGACCCGGGATCATGCTTTATGGTTCGTATCCTTCTCCCGCATTTCAAACCGTTATTCCACTCAAACCCGTCATGACCCTGAAGACCCGTATCCATTTCCTGAAATCGGTTCCGCCTGGAACAAGGATTAGTTACGGAGGGACATTTGCCACTAAGAGGGAAAGCCTCATCGCTACTCTCCCGATTGGATACGCGGATGGGTATAGCCGTCATCTCTCAAATCACGGAGAGGTGTTGATCCATGGAAAGAGGGCGCCTATTGTGGGGAAGGTCTGTATGGATTTCATCATGGTGGATGTGACCGATATCCCCCGCGTTTCAGTCGGAGACGAGGTGATCTTGATGGGAAAGCAGGGAAGAGGACAAATCACTGCCGAGGAGATCGCAGAAAAAATCAACTCGATCTCTTATGAAGTGTTATGTGCGATAGGGAAGAGGGTGCCACGGATTTATAAAAAGTGAATGTAAATGCCAAATAACAAAGTTCGTAACTGTTTAGCCAAATTTAGCTTTATGAAAAAAGAGTTCTAAATTCCAAGAAGTACAAAGAATCACCATAAAATCCCCCTTAATCCCCCTTTTTCAAAGGGGGAAACTCCTTCTCCTCCCTTTGGAAAAGGGAGGTTGGGAGGGATTTTAATATGGCTAAACAATTACCAAAGTTCAAATGTCAAATCAAACGCAACGCTCAAATATTGAGCGTGTTAGATTTGGAACATTGACACGGATTAGAGTTTGCCTGCCTACCCTGTACCAGTCCCGCCGCTGGTGGGATTCAGGACCTGCCGCAGGCGGGGATTTTGAGTGAAAGATCACCTTAAATCGTAATAAAAAGGAGTCTGCTAATGAGTGGCAAGAGGATTGGGATATTGGGAACCGGTTCATTTCTTCCGGAGAGAATCCTTTCCAATTTTGATCTGGAAAAGACCTTAGACACCAATGACGAGTGGATTTATAAAAGGACTGGAATCAGGGAACGAAGAATTGCCGCGCCGAATGTCAATGCCTCGGACCTTGCTAAAGAGGCTTCACTACGGGCCATGGAGATGGCAGGGATTTCGGTCGAGGGGATAGACCTGATCATTATGACCACCATGACACCGGATACGGCTTGTCCTTCTGGAGCTAACTGGTTAGAGGCGAAATTAGGGGCTGAGAAAGCGGTCTCCTTCGATGTGACCGCCGCCTGCAGCGGGTTTGTATTCGGTCTTTCCGTTGCCGAGCAGTATCTGAAAGCTGGCACTTACAAAACGGCTCTGGTTGCGTCCGTAGAGATCATGAGCCGGACTCTTGATTGGACGGACCGGGAGAGTTGTATTCTCTGGGGGGACGGGGCAGGTGCGGCGGTGCTTCGAGCCTTTGATGATTCTGATAAGAATGAACCCCTCCGGGAGTCCCGTGGTCGGGTCTTTTCGACAGGAAAGGAGATCAGCGAAATCCTTTCCACCCATATCCACACAGATGGAGCGAACGGTGAAAACCTGCTTCTTCCTGGAGGTGGGTCGAAAACGACCCCCATCTCTTATGAAAGTGTGGACAAAAAACTCCATACCCTGAGGATGATTAAGGCCAATGAATCCGTCCGGGTGGCAGTGAAGCGATTTGCAGAGGCCGCTGAAGAGGCGGCAGCCTTTAACGGTGTCCAAATCTCCGATATCAAGTGGATTATTCCCCATCAAGCCAACCTACGCATGCTTCAACAGGTGGCCAAGCGACTGAATGTGCCTGTTGAAAAAGTCTATCTCACCATTGAGAAGTACGCCAATATCTCTTCGGCCACGATTCCGATCGCCCTTGATGAGGCGGTCCGGGACGGATCGATTCAAAAGGGGGATTTGATCGTCCTCACCGCATTTGGGGGAGGCCTCACGTGGGCGAGCAGTCTGATTAGATGGTAAGAGTAAAAATTCAATTAAGAATTTAGAGTTATTACCCAGGGCATATAATAGTTTACTTCCCCCCTTTAGAAAAGGGGGGCGGGGGGGATTTGAAGGCTGGGAAAATCCCCCTAAATCCCCCTTTGCAAAGGGGGATTTTAAAGCGGTGTCGCTTCGCTCCTCGCAATGACCACTTTGTTAAGGCGTTCACTATAGAAACGTTTTATGAATGAAATCATTGATCAAGCCCTGAGCATCCTAAGAAAAAAATCCATCGATGGGTATGAGATTTATTCCAATCAATCTTCCCATTTTGATATTGAATCCAAGGAGGGAAAGATTGACACCCTTCAGACCTCTCGATACTCGGGGATGGCCTTCCGTATTTTAAATCATCAACAAATTGGTTTTTCATACACCACCTTTTCGGATTCCTCTCCTTTGGCCAGAAAGAATTTTTCAGGCGAGGTCGATACGACCGAGCTGGATCGGATGATCGAAGATGCGATCAGGAGCGCCAAGGCAACCTCCGCAGATTCCTGTTTCGATTTCGCCCCTGGTCTCAAAGCGCCTCCCTCCGAGTTACCCATTTTTGATAAGTCATTGGAGGGGATCTCAGAGAAGACGAAGATCGAAAAAGCAAAATCTTTAGAGGAGTCGGCCAGGTCTGTGGATTCGGAGAGAATTAAAAAGGTGAGGAAGGCCTCTTACCTGGAGGTTCTCTCCAGGACAACCCTGGTCAATTCCAATGGACTTCGGTTTTCCTATGAGCACTCTCTTACCTCTTTGAGTGTAACCGCCGTGGCCGAGGAATCGGGAGATTCTGAGGTGGGCTGGGATTTCGATGTCAGCCATTTTTTCAATGATCTCGATGTGGAGAAAGTTGGGCGATCAGCCGGGAGGAAGGCGTTGGAAAGGCTGGGGGGAAAGCGAATTCCTACAGGCATCTATCCCGTCCTCATTCGCAATAACGTGGCTTCAGAATTTTTATCACTTCTCGCCCATTCCTTTTTAGCGGATCAGGTTCAGAAAGGGAAATCGCCTCTTAAGGGAAAGCGCGGGGAAAGATTTTTTTCTCCGCTCCTCACGATGGTGGATGATGGACTTTATCCAAAAGGGATCTCAACCGCCCCGATGGACGGAGAGGGGGTGCCGAGCCAACGAGCCTCCTTAGTCGTTCAGGGAGTGCTGACCGGTTATCTATACGACAGATATTGGGCCAATCGAGAAAATCTATCCTCCTCCGGGTCTCGAGTTGAGTCGACAGCAAGCAGCCGGCGCCATGGCATCAAATTCCCTCCCGGGGTAGGAATCTCAAACTTTTTCATTGAGCCGGGAGATCTCGATTTACCTAAACTGATGGGAGACCTCTTTCAAGGGGTGGTGGTGGAGGATGTGATGGGTCTCCATACCGTAGACCCTATCTCAGGAGACTTCTCTTTGGGGTGTTCAGGCGACTGGATCGATCGGGGAGAGAAAGTCCATCCGGTGAAATCGATTGCCATAGCAGGGAACCTCTTCGAGCTCTTCCGAAACGTGATCGGGGTAGGGAAGGACCTCAGATTCTTTGGCGGGGTCGGGTCTCCGAGTCTATTGGTGAAAGAGTTATTAATGAGTGGAAATTAAAAGAGAAACCCTAACCTATCGAAATCTTTGATAAAATCTGTGTAATCATTTTTCAAATCTGAGCAATCAACAAAGACCTTAGTAGTTTTCCAAAGCTCTCTAAAAAAAACCTTGACAGGGGAGTATTTAGTTTGGTATTAAAATAGGGCTTTCAAAGGGCGGTCTAACTAATAAGTGAATGAAACAAGGAGGTTATTTTGGATAAAGATTACTTTAATGTCCTTGTCTTTGGCCAAAAGACTTCCAAGACCCGGCACCTCAGAATACATAAAAAAACTTTTACGATTGGACTTTATCTTTTAGGCTTTGGTCTACTCTCCACCATTTTCTTCCTCTGCGACTATATTCAGGTCAGGAAAAAAACCTTTGAATTGAGTCAATTGAGGCAGCAGACCCAAGAGCAGAAATCTAAGATTCATTTCTTCTCATCCAAGATTGAAGATCTGGAGAAACAACTCTCCAGATTGAAGGATTTTGATAAGAGAATTCGAATCATTGCTAATCTGGAGAAGAGCCAGGAAACGACATCCTTTATGGGAATGGGTGGGCCCTCCCCCTCTGATGTCCGAGAAAAATTGAGGGTAGAGAAAGATGAGAAGGGGTTGGCTCAGCAGCTCAGAACTGACATCGAACGTCTCGAGTCAGAAACAACATCTCAGGAAGAGAGCCTTTCTGAACTCGAAAAACTTTTACAAAGTAAAAAGGAGATGTTAGTCCACACCCCCTCGATATGGCCAGTCCATGGATGGGTGACATCGGGTTTTGGTTTTCGAACCAATCCCTTTACGGGGTTGAACCAGATGCACGAAGGCCTTGATATTTCGAATCGGGTTGGAACCCCGGTCATTGCTACCGCAGATGGGATCGTTTCGGACACCGGGAAGGATTCCTCCCACGGGAACGTGGTGGTGGTCTCCCATGGATTCGGAATAAACAGCCGCTACTTTCACCTCAGTAAAATTTTTGTTAGAGCCGGCCAGAAGGTGAAGCGGGGGGATAAGATTGCCGAGGTCGGGACGACGGGTAAGTCAACAGGCCCACATCTTCATTATGAAGTAAGGGTGAACGGCATTCCTGTCAATCCTGTAAGGTATATCCTGAATTAAAATACTCGGGTCAGTAGACTAAGAAAGCGCATCAGCGGCTGTTTCTTCCCTGTGGATATCTCTGCTTTACCCCGTTAGAAATAACGCCCCGCTGCTCTGCAGCGGGGTTATATTCCTACATATTGAAATCTGAGAATTTATCTCTAACACTTATGTCCCCCCTCACCCTGCCCTCTCCCCTTAGGGGAGAGGGGAAGGGTGAGGGGAAAATTTCAAACATTTTTGGTTAGATATTAGAAAAATTCCGGTATGGTTACAACCGACTGGAATTTCTAACGGGGTTTACCCCGTTAGAAAGCCCCGCTGCTTGCAGCGGGGATGAAAACTATTCCTTTT
>CAZEKS010000155.1:0-5815 GCA_964512795.1 uncultured Syntrophaceae bacterium | reverse complement strand
GTCGACGTGGGGCCGTTCTTTTATCAATTATATATGTTTCCACCAGTAATCGTTAGCTTCCCAGGTTCATTCAGAATAAGGACTTGTAGGTGAAGTCACCAGTGAGGGGTTGACCTGACAGTCCTTGCCAAATCAAGTTTTAGTTCTCACACCGAGATTTAAAAGGAGTTTGCTTACGCTATTCTGAAGATGCTTGACGAATTTTCCACCAGGTCTCGAAAAGTCTATCTGCCAGACTTCTAACAAAAGAGCGACCCCGAGGCCCCTCTTCCAACTGTCCTAACCATTCTAATGGAAGTCCCTTTTCTCCCACATGGGCGCCCACAATGGCTCCAACCATCCCTGCAATCGTATCGGTGTCGCCTCCGAGCGAAATGGCTGCCCGAATGGCATCACAGAAATCCGGGCTATAGGTAATAACAATATAGCACGCGCTGGGAACAGAGAGATGAGCTTCCACTCCGTTTCCAAGGGATTGAACAACCTCACGGGCCTGGAGTTTCTTCTCCTGAGACAACATCTCCTCAATCCTATTTAAAGCTCTTACATATTCGATCGGTCCGCCCCAAAGCACTTCTCTCAGGTGAACGATCACTTCCTCTTTCTTAAAAGGCTCCTTCGGGTCCTGTATCACTGCCAATCCTACAGAGCAAGCCTGCATCACAGCTCCCCATTGACCTAAGGGATGGATATGGGTGACATTGGCCTGTTTAATGGCCGCCTCTTGAAGACCATCCAGATCGTGATGATAGAAGAGTCCCACTGGAGAGGCTCGCATTGCAGCGCCATTCCCAAACGACCCATTCTCAAAAACAATCCGCGCCACCTGATGCCATTTCATCCCAGCTCGGAGTGCTTGAACAGCTTTGATCGTTCCGATGGCATAACCACGTGTGAGATCACAATAGAGACTGAACTGCTTCGCAATATCTTCCGGGTCGATTTGACCGCATTGAATGATGGATTCAGCCAGAGCAAGTGTCATGTCTGTGTCATCGGTATAACTTCTGGTAAACTTATTCGAAAGGATGCTCATGTGAAACACAGCCCGATCCGGGTCCATTCCTTCGAAGCCTGATCCGAAGGCATCTCCCAGAAAGCATCCGAGAATGGCCCCTCTGAATTTATCCCGAAGCGTTTCTTGAGATAGAGATATGAGGGCTGTCCCCCCCTCACCTTTATCCTTTCCCCTGAGGGGAGAGGGCGGGGGTGAGGGGCTTTCCCAATAAACGTTCATAAGCCTCAAGATATTTTTCTCTTGTCTTCTGGACGATTTCTTCTGGCAATTGGGGAGCAGGGGGGCTTTTATCCCACTTAAGGGAAAGGAGGTAATCTCTTAAGAATTGCTTATCAAAACTCTTCTGCGAACCTCCGGGTCGGTAATCATCTTTTGGCCAGAATCTTGAAGAGTCCGGAGTGAGGAGCTCGTCGATTAGGAGAAGCTTTTTATCCTTGATCCCAAACTCCATCTTGGTATCGGCGATGATGATTCCCTTACCCTCTGCAAAATCTCGCGCTTTTTTGTAGATTGCCAATGAGAGAGATCGCAGTTTCTTTGCACGAACTTTTCCAACGATCTTTTCCACTTTCTCAAAGGAAATATTCTCATCATGAAGTCCCATCTCTGCTTTTGTAGCCGGAGTGAAAATGGGCTCTTCCAACTTTGAGGACTCCAACAGCCCTTTTGGAAGTGGAATACCGCAAACTTCTCCCGTCTTTTTATATTCCTCCCATCCTGAACCGGAAAGATACCCTCTGACCACACACTCGATGGGAAGGACTTCCGTCTTTACCACCAACATGGAGCGATCCTTCAGCATCTCCTCATAGGGACCACACGCTTCCGGGAAATCCTTCACCTCCGTTGAGATGATATGATTGGGAACAACCTCCTTTGTCAGATCGAACCAGAATTTCGATAGTTGGGTCAGTATCCTCCCTTTATCCGGGATCGGATTGGGCATCACCACATCGAAGGCAGATATCCGATCCGTTGCAACGATCAGGAGCCGATTCCCGAGATCATAGATATCCCTCACCTTTCCCCTCCCCTTCAATTTCAAGGTCTTAAACTCTGTTGTAGAAATCACATGTGATGACATAGATGCCTCCTGAAATATTGGGATCATGGAATAATGGAATATTGGAATAATGGAATGTTGGGCCAATGATCGAATATCAAGAATTCATTTTTCTTTTGATGTCACCCACTATTCCATCATTCCAGTATTCCATTATGATTTTACTCCGAACTTACTTCATTGACTTTTCTCTCAAAAATGTTATGTTTTTTTCCAAAACTCTTTTCCCCAACCTTACTCCTCCACCACATGCTGGGGGAGGATGGGAGGGGGGGTAAAAAAGATGATCGGCGATAAAATCGGACATCGACTTGACCCTTACCTCTATCATGTCCTTAAAATATTTTTGGGAGAGCATGGCAATCCCAATTTTTACACTTTATTGGGTTTTTTTGCAACCCTGGTCGCTTCTCTCCTTCTCCTTAATGGGTTTTGGTTTCTTGCAGGACTGGCAATCATCCTTTCAGGTCTTTTCGACCTCTTTGATGGCGTAGTAGCCAGAAAATTGGGAAAGGTGACAGCCTTGGGGGGCTTCTTAGATTCAGTCTTGGATCGATATTCGGATCTCCTTCTCTTTATCTCCCTCCTTGTTTATTACCTAAGAAAAGAAGATCCTGACCTCGTCATCCTCACTTCTTTTGTCAGTATGGGCACGATTCTTATTCCCTATGTGAGAGCGAAGGCAGAGGCTTTGCAAGTCCCGTGCACCATCGGGCTGATGGAAAGGGCGGAACGTATTATCCTTCTCTCTATCGGAACCCTCTTCCAATGGATGGAACCCATTCTCTGGATTCTGGCCATCCTCACCCACTTCACCGTGCTTCAACGAATCTATTATGTTTGGAAAAAACTCCACTCTTAAAAAATTGAACGTCAAATACCAAAGTTCGCACGAAGTGATGAACATAAGGTGAATCAATGTCAAATCAAATCCAAAGTTTAAATGTTAAATATTTTTGAGTTTTGAACTTTGACATTCATTTGACATTTGGATTTTGAAATTTGGATTTTATCTTCATTTGGTCATTTCTTGGATTTCTTTTAACAAGACTGAAACAAAATCTTTTTCCTTAAGCTTCCTGATTACCTCTCCCTTTTTAAACAGAACTCCTACCCCTTTTCCTCCGGCGATGCCAATGTCTGCTTCTTTTGCTTCCCCTGGTCCATTCACTACACATCCCATAATCGCCACGGAAAGAGGAGTTGAGATTTTCTCAACACCCCTTTCCACCTTTCCTACAAGTCGGGTAAGATCGACCTCACAACGGCCGCAGGTGGGACAGGAAATAATCTCAACGCCCCGCTTGCGAATATTCAAGGCTCTCAATATGGCATAGCCCACTCGAACCTCTTCAACGGGATCTCCGGTCAATGAAACCCTGAGCGTATCTCCAATCCCTTCGCTAAGCAGGAGTCCGATGCCGAGGGAGGATTTGACAATGGCTCCCGAACCTTTTCCGGCTTCTGTCACCCCCAGATGGAGCGGATAATCCGATTTATTTGAAAACAGGCGATAGGCTTCCACGGTTCGCAGGACATCCGAAGCCTTCAAAGACACCTTAATGAGCCGAAACCCGAGATCCTCCATCCATTCGATCGTCCGCAGGGCGCTTGAAACCATTGCCTCAGGAGTCGCTCCTCCAAATCGTTTTACGAGGTCTTTCTCTAAAGAACCCGAATTTACTCCAATACGGATGGGAATGGAACGATCTCTCGCCTCTGTGACAACGGGCTTCAGACGATCTCTTCCTCCAATGTTTCCAGGATTAATGCGGAGACCATCCGCTCCTGACGCCATGGCCATCAGAGCCAGGCGAGGATGGAAGTGGATATCTGCAATGAGGGGGGTTCCAATCTTCTTCTTGATCTCAGTGATCGCACGGGCTGCTTCCTCATCCACCACAGCCACCCGAATGATTTCACAACCTGCCTCCTCGAGACACCGGATCTGATGGACGGTCTTTCGGATATCCCTCGTATCGGTTTTTGTCATCGATTGGACAGAGATGGGTGCATTTCTTCCAACCTTGACCGGGCCGATAGAAATCTGATATGTCTTTCTTCGCTTCATCGAATATTTCGGGAGGGGCTCTTGAGGAGACCTATGTGCCCTGTTCCCAGGAAGCCAGATAGTGGGCTTGTTCTTTGGTCAGTTGATCGATCCGGATACCCATCGAAAGAAGTTTGATCCGGGCAATCTCTTGATCAATGTCAAGGGGAACGGAATAGACTTTTTTCTCCAGGGTTCGATGATGCTTCACCAAATATTCCGTGGCAAGGGCCTGGTTAGCAAAACTCATATCCATGACACTGGAGGGATGGCCTTCTGCCGAAACGAGATTGATCAATCTTCCCTCTCCCAACAGATAAACCCTTCGGCCTTGTTTGAGTTGAAACTCCTCCACAAAATCACGAATTTTTCGTTGGGAGCGGGTCACTTCTCGGAGCCCGTCCAAATCGAGTTCTACATTAAAGTGGCCGGCATTGGCGATAATGGCTCCCTCTTTCATCTTTAAGAAATGCTCCTTCCGGATCACATTGACATTTCCAGAGACCGTGCAAAAAATATCTCCCACTTCAGCCGCCTCTGCAATCGGCATGACCCGATACCCATCCATGACTGCTTCCAGGGCTCTCAGAGGACTCACCTCGGTGACGATGACGTTGGCTCCCATCCCTTTTGCCCTCATGGCCAGTCCCTTCCCGCACCACCCATATCCTGAGACGACAAAGGTTGCCCCGGCCATCAAACGATTGGTGGCCCGGATGATCCCATCGATCGTGGACTGCCCTGTGCCATATCGATTGTCAAAAAAGTGTTTGGTCTCAGCATCGTTGACTGCGATGATCGGGAACTGTAATACCCCCATCTCCTCCATCGAACGGAGTCGGATCACACCGGTCGTTGTCTCCTCCGTTCCACCGATCACCCCTTTGATCATTCCCTCCCTTTCGGATGGGGGGAGACCTTCTGTCCATTTTCGAACCGAAGGAGAAAGCTCTTTCCATTTTTTCAAAGCGATGAAGTGGAGGGAAGAAACCAAATCCGCTCCATCATCCATGGTGATATTGGGAAAGTGGGCCAGGGCTTGCTGAATGTGAGTATAATAGGTTTTGCTGTCTTCCCCTTTGATGGCAAAGACAGGAATACTCAATTCCTTGACCAGGTAAGCTGCCACATCATCCTGGGTGCTCAATGGGTTGGAGGCACAAAGCGCAAGCTGAGCTCCTCCCGCCAAAAGGGTCCTCATTAATACCGCAGTCTCAGTGGTCACATGAAGGCAGGCGGAAAGGCGCACCCCTTTCAGAGGCTTCTCCTTTTCAAAACGGCTCCGGATCAATTTCGAAACAGGCATGGCCTTCTCTGCCCACTCCATCCGAAGCCGCCCCTTCTTAGATAGTGAAATATCTTTGATGTCGTATTCCATCGCGTTACCTCTCAAAAATCATGTATGAAATTCAATCTTCTTTAAATTCCAAATTCCAAATCCCAAATCCCAAATAACTTCCAATCACCAAAGTCCAAAACAAAAGGTCTCGTTTGGGCTATTTGAATTTGGAATTTGGGATTTGTTTGGGGTTTGGATATTGGGATTTGGAACTTCCTCTCCCCATCACCCAATCTCCCTATCACCTTATTTATTTTTAAAGGCTTGCCGCTTTCCTCAGCTCTTCTGCGCGATGGGTATTCTCCCATGGAAACCCAGGTTCATTCCGACCAAAATGGCCATAGC
>CAZEKS010000154.1:0-5831 GCA_964512795.1 uncultured Syntrophaceae bacterium | reverse complement strand
AACGTCAGAGTTCCAACAGCGACTTAATTTTTATCGGGAGCGTAAACCTTGGCCGGCAGATTAGGTTCGCTACGCTTGATTTCTTTTTACCTGATTTCTGAATAGAAAAGTTGATGTATGAGAACTATCACAACAAAAGGAACAGTCGTCACTTCGCATCACCTGGGGTCGGCGGCTTCGGGAGTTTAAATTTTCATTTCTCCTCTTTCCCATTCTCCCCATCCTCTAACGTCCCATGAATTCCAGAAGACGGAGATCCGCCCATGGCTATAAAGGAGGTTGTTTTTTCTCCCCCTTCCAGGTTGGCGATAGTGCGGATCCTCTTGTCAAAACCCTTCAATTTGGTGAGCTTTTTCTCCAGTTCTTCGATCTTTGTAGAGAAGAGTTGGATGTGGGAGTTCCGAATCTGCGCTTCTTGACGCAATTGATTCAGGAGAAAGGTTTTCTTCCTGACCTGGATGTAATCACAAAAGAAGAATGTAACAGAGAGTAGAAGAAAAGCGAGAAGATAAACCCCAATCTTTAAACGTTCTTTTTTTATTCTCAGACGTCTGATCCCGAAGGTCGTGTGGCCCATAATAAGGATATTATAATATTCCTTATCCATCATTTACCCCGTTAGAAAACCCCGCTCCTTGCAGCGGGGATGAAAACTATTCCTTTTTCAGCGAAAACGGGGTTTAAAGCCCCGTGTGAGCCTTCCCGTTAGAAAGTAGAAGACTTTCTAACGGGGTTTACCCCGCGACGTTTTTTAAAATGGAATAATAACCCCCGGTCCTTTCTCAGAAGAAGGGGATATATTCATTTCTACAAGCATGTGTGTGCTTTTTGGGTCAAAAGAAAGACGAAATCCCATAAATATTTCTCTGAATGTTTCTTCCCTCTTAGATTGGAGAAGTCTGAATGTGGAGAGTATGTTTCCCTCTCCAAAATATTTATCCCCAATTGGATACGGTTTTGAAATGGATTGACCAAAATCTGAATTTGAAGATTTGGATTCGTTGATTTTCCGAGAACTTAAGGATCTGTCTTTCCAGGCATCCTGAAAAAACTCATAGGAATAAATTACTTTGTGTAGGAAGTCTGTCAATAAGAGCTTCTTCTCTTTTTCCAGGGTTTTTAGAAAGTTTACACTAAGCTTGGTACTGTCCAGTATGGCCCCATAATCATGTAAGATAGCAGATTGAAATCCGGCTATAAGTTTTTCCGATGACTTAACGGGTGTCTTTGCAGGTTCAATCCTTTTCTGTAAGACACCTCTATTTTCATCCATTTTTATTATCGTTTCTCGATTAGCCGTGTATTTTGCTGATTTAACATCATCAGCCCCTACCTGGATGACCATTACAAATATGAAAAAGGTTAACAAAATTGGGATTTTTTTAATGGTCATTTTTCTCCCGTTCCTCCAAAAATTTTTTGGAACCCATTGAAAAATAGCCATTATTTTGTTTTTATGGTTCTTAGGACGATTGATAAATGGAAAATAATGGAAGAATTGTGCAATTAAGGTGCCAAAATTTCTTCATTGTGATAGTGTGAAAAACAGTAAGATTTTTAATGCCTCATCTGATTATCTCCTTGATCTTATAGAAATTATTCTACAAATATTTTTATAGACATGGGCGGTAAATTTTTGTTATATAAATAAGGAATTCTAATCAAATATTTTTGAAATTTCCCCTCACCCCCTCCCTCTCCCCGGTGGGGAGAGGGAGGGGGTGAGGGGCTGGAGAAAAACGAATGTTTCATACCGCAGACCCAAAGGAAATCAAGGAGGGGAAGTTAACGGATGTTTATTTTGTGAGGACGATGCAAGTCCTCAAGGCGAAAAAGATTGATAAATGGGTGAAAGCTGAATTTATTGCTAAACGGTTCCCGGAGGAGTATGGGTGGGGAGTTTTTGCTGGAATCGAAGAAGCCGCTGAGCTTCTGAAAGACCTCAAAGTCAGTGTCAGAGCAATGAAAGAAGGAACGATCTTTCGGGCTTTTGAACCCGTCATGGAAATTGAAGGAAGATACACGGACTTCGGCCTCTATGAAACCTCTCTTCTGGGGCTGATATGCCAGGCCTCAGGTGTGGCCACGAAGGCTGCTCGCTGCAAAAAGGCAGCCGGTGACCGGAGGGTGATCAGTTTTGGTGCAAGACGAATCCATCCTGTGATTGCACCGATGGTTGAACGAAGTGCTTTCATTGGTGGTTGTGACGGTGTATCCGTAGTGAAGAACGCTGAGTTGATCCATGAGGAGCCTTCAGGCACCATGCCTCATGCACTGATTCTAATCATGGGCGATACAGTGGAGGCCACCAGGGCGTTTGATGAAGTCATCCACCCAAAAGTGAGACGGGTTTCCCTTATCGACACTTTCAATGATGAAAAGATAGAAGCCATCAGAGTGGCTGAGGCTCTCGGGAAGAAACTTTTCGGAATCAGGCTTGACACCCCCAGTTCAAGGCGGGGAGATTTTCAGAAGATCATCGAGGAGATTCGCTGGGAATTAAACTTAAGAGGATTCGGGCACATTCAGATCTACGCCAGCGGCGGATTGGACGAAAAACGAATCCTCGCTCTCAATCCTGTGGTGGACGCCTATGGGGTGGGGACGTCGATCGCCAATGCACGAGTGATCGATTTTGCGATGGACATCGTCGAGATGGATGGGAAACCTTTAGCGAAGAGAGGGAAGATGTCAGGGTCGAAAAGTGTTCTCCGGTGCTCGAAATGTTTTCAAGACAAGATAGTTCCTTTGAAAAAGAACCGAGGACGATCCGCTCCGGGTGCGGATCGATGCTCATGTGGTGGTCGGGTTAAAGAGCTTCTCATCCCGTTTGTCCAAAACAGAAAGATCCTTTGGAACCTCCCAAAACCACAGGACATTCGAGAATATGTTCTTGAACAGCTCCCTCATTTCGATCTTTAGAGTCTGCCTATATTTTCCTCTGGGCATGTGCTGTCCGGAAATAGGGAAGAGGATATGAAGGAAGCGATGTTTTATAATCGCTTAGAGAATGGGAAGGTGCAATGTTATCTCTGCAACCATCAGTGCATCATCTCACTTTCGAAAAGGGGACTCTGTGGAGTCCGAGAGAACCGGGAAGGGAAGCTTTACACCCTCGTCTACGGTCGTGCGATCTCTCTGAATGTGGACCCCATCGAGAAGAAGCCACTCTTTCATCTCTTTCCAGGGTCGAGCTCTTTCTCCATCGCCGCTGTGGGATGCAATTTCCGATGCCTCCAATGTCAAAATCATGAGATTTCTCAGATGCCAAGGGATCGGGAGGGTCGGATTGAAGGGTCGGAGGTCTCTCCCTCTAAAATTATTTCGTTCACCAAACAATACCAATGCCGATCCATCTCCTACACCTATACCGAACCGACTATCTATTTCGAATATGCTTACGACACCGCTCGACAAGCCCGTCAGGAAGGAATTAAAAATATTTTTGTCACGAACGGCTATATGACTGAGGAAGCCCTCGAGACGATCCGACCCTATTTAGATGCAGCGAATGTGGATTTGAAGAGTTTCAAGGAGAAATTTTATAAAGAAGTCTGCGGAGCGAAATTGAAACCGATTCTGGAGAACCTGGAACGGATGAGACAGATGGGGATCTGGGTGGAGATCACCACCCTTGTCATCCCCACCCTGAATGACTCAGATCAGGAGTTTGAGGAGATCGCCCAATTCATCGTCTCTTTGGGGCCAGAGGTGCCCTGGCATGTCTCAGCCTTCTATCCAACCTATAAAATGCTGAATCTTCCGAGAACCACTGCCTCGGCGCTTCGTCGAGCGAGGGAGATCGGAATCAAAGCAGGACTCCGGTATGTTTATTGCGGAAATATTCCCGGTGAGGAAGGCGAGGATACCTTCTGCCCTCACTGTGGCCGGAGGTTGATTGAACGGATAGGATTTCGAGTGACCCAGAATGATGTAGTGAATGGGGCATGCCGTCATTGCCATACAAAGATCGACGGAGTCTGGAAATAATAATCCCCCCGTCTCCCCCCTTTAGTAAAGGGGGGTTGGGGGGATTAAAATGAGGTTTCGGGGTGGAGCAGGCTCAGACTAACCATCGGAAAATGATCTGGACCATCGGAGGTGGAAAGGGAGGAAGCGGGAAGAGTTTTATTGCCGCCAACATGGGTATCTGTCTCTCCAAACTGGGTATCCGAGTGATGCTCGTCGATGCTGATTTAGGAGGAGCAAACCTCCACACCTTTCTTGGGATTTCCCCTCCCGCCCTCTCCCTTTCTGACTTCATTAAAAAGAGGGTTTCCCATCTTCACGAGGTTCTCATCCCAACAGCCATTCCCAACCTTCAACTCCTAACCGGCGCACAGGACCTCCTGAATGCCGTGGATGCCAAGAGCGTTCAGAAGCAAAAACTGGTCCGTTCCATTCAAAACCTGGATAGCGATACCATCCTGGTGGATTTAGGAGCGGGCAACTCGTTGAGCGTTTTGGATTTTTTCTTGATGTCTGATGGAGGGATTCTGGTAGTCACCCCTGAACCCACTTCCATTGAGAATACTTATCGGTTTCTTAAGAGCGCTTTCTATCGGAGGCTTAAGCATTCGGTTTTTTCTTCGGCTGTGAAGGCTCTGATCGATGACGCCATGGATCGAAAGAATGAGATGGGGATTCAAAACCCTCATGACTTCGTCAAAGCGGTGAGGCGGATAGACGAAGGGGATGCCCAAAGGATTATCGAGGAGGCGGATACCTTCCACCCGAATCTGATTCTGAATCAAGTCCGGTCAAAGAAAGATATTGAGGTTGGTTTTTCGATTCGGAGTGCCTGCCTGAAATATTTTGGCATCCACCTCCACTATTTGGGCTATATCGTCTACGATCAAGAGGTGAGTCATTCCATCCGGCGAAGGAGGCCTCTGGTTCTGGAAAACTCCAGGTCCAGGGCTGCCCAATGTGTGATGGAGATCGCCTCCAAATTAGCCAATAGTCATTCAATGGCCATTCAATATTAAGGGACATGAGCATCAAGGGCATCAAAGACCAGACTTATTATGAGATCTTGGAAATTCCCCCAACCGCTACGGCCAAAGAGATCCAAAGGGCTTATGAACATGCCAAAGAGACCTTTCATGCCGATTCAGTAGCTGTCTATTCTCTCTTTTCCGAAGAGGAGGTGAAAGAGATAGAGGGGGCCGTTGAAGAGGCCTATCGGGTTCTGATGGATGAGGCATTGCGAAGAAATTACAATCAATCCCATTTCCAAATGGTTGGGGGACAACCACCTGAGGACCCCTCTGAAGCCCAAGGGGTTTCTAAAGGGAAAAAACCCCTCCTTTCTTTTACGGGCCTTTCGTTCAATGTCGAAGAGGAGTTTTATCGTGGGAAGACGCTAAAGCAAGTTCGAGAGGGAATGGGGGTTGAACTTCAGACCATCTCCAAGAAGATGAAGATTAATATAAGAACCCTGGAGTGGATTGAGGAAGAGGCCTTTGAAAAACTTCCGCCGTTGGTTTATCTCAAAGGTTTTCTAAAAAGTTATGCCCAATCTCTCGGGTTAGATTCCCAAAAGGTAATGGAAGAATACCTCCGTTTCATGGAAGAGTCTAAAAACAAATAATCCTATCCCTCCACTTATATCTCAAATCCCAGGCAAATTTGATACTCGAAATGTCAAATGCCAAAGTTCGCACGAAGTGATGAACCGAGGGTGAATCAATGCCAAATCAAATCCAAAGCCCCAATCACAAAACCTATAAAAAATTAGGTTCCTTTTGGGTCATTTAGCATTTTTTGGGTATTTGAAATTTGCCTGCCTGCGCGAAGCCGCTTCGGCGAAGGCAGGGATTTTGAAATTT
>CAZEKS010000153.1:0-5850 GCA_964512795.1 uncultured Syntrophaceae bacterium | reverse complement strand
TTGGATTGGGATTTGGGGTCATCTCCACCTGCTCAAGCATCGGCTTATTTGTTGCCCCCTATCTGGTTGGAAAAGCCAAAGATTTAACAGGCTCTTACAACTGGAGTTTCGTCTTAATCTCGGTTTTCTTCTTTCTCATCACGGTCTTCATCTTCTTCACTCGCCGCTCCCGAAGCAGAATAAAAAGGTTTTGAGTTATAAATTAGGAGTTCGGAGTTAAAAACCTAAAAAATATTATCTTTTTTGTTCATTGTCCATCGTTCATTGTAAGAAACTGGTTTCGTTACCCTAACCCCCCTTCATCCCCCCTTAAACTAGGGGGGGAACAGAGGGGGGTTATTGATTTTTATGGCTCGTACCTGGCTGCCCCACCCTCGGTCGGAACCGGGGCCGGTAGGCGTGCCTGCACACCGAAGTGCCGTGTTTCAAGACGCAGGCGTGAGTGACGCACCCGTCATAAAAGATACATTTGTGCAAAATTGTCTTCTTCTAAGTAAATTTTTCATAAATTGTCTGCCCTTTCCTATTTAAATCCCGTCACTCACATCTACACATCTTATTTTCAAAAATCTTAAAACACTTTAGAAAACAGGGAGTTATAAAAAAATCTATATTCCTTATGAAAATTTGGAGCATCTTGGAACAAAACTTGCTCTTTTGCTAATCCTTAGGAAAATCTATACCTAAAGTAGGCTAAATCATGATGGCGAAAAAATCTAAAAAAGCCATTTCCGGAAAACATCAAGAAACACACAACCCAATCAAAAATATTAAGAGAAACAAAATAACTACCCATTTAGCAGATCGGAAAAGAACTCGACCCCTCAAAAACTCAGCCATCACCAAGCCCTTCCCTGCTGAACGGACAGAGGAGACACTGCGGGAAGCCGAAGGTTTTCTAAACAGTGTCTTTACAAGTATACAGGACGGTATCAGCATCCTTGATAATGACATGAACATTATCCGTGTTAACAAGGCAATTGAACGGTGGTATCCCCGCGCCATGCCACTGGTTGGCAAGAAATGTTATGAAGCCTACCATGGCCGAAAGGAACGATGCGATGCATGCCCTGCCTATCAAACGATTAATACAGGGAAAGGGGCTTATGAGGCTGTCCCGAAGATGGGAGCAGGGGGAAAAATTGTTGGATGGCTTGATCTCTATAGTTTTCCCTTTATCGACACGGTAACTGGGAAGATGAGAGGGGTCATTGAATATGCACGGGACATCACCGAACGTAAGCGGGCAGAAGAAGAGAAATTATCTCTTCAAGAGCAACTTCGGCAGTCGCAGAAAATGGAAGCCATTGGCCAGCTGGCAGGAGGTGTGGCTCATGACTTTAATAACCTTCTGACCGTCATCAAAGGCTACAGTCAACTTTCCCTTCTCGACCTTAAAGAAAACAACCCCCTGTGGGGAAACATCCAGGAAATTGAAAAAGCTACACAACAGGGGACAGATTTAACCCGCCAACTTTTAACCTTCAGCCGTCGTCAGGTCTTAGACTTTAAAGTGCTTGATCTGAATGCCCTCTTAAAAGGTCTGGAGAAGATGTTACGTCGAATCATTGGCGAGGATATTGAATTAGTGACTCACTTAGAGGGAAATTTGGGGCGAGTCAAAATAGATCCAAGTCAAATCGAGCAAGTGATCTTCAATTTAGCCGTGAATGCCAGAGATGCAATGTCTTCTGGTGGAAAACTTACCGTTGAAACAGCCAATGTGGAATTGGATGAAGTATATGCTCATGCCCATGTCGGTGTGACCCCGGGTCGTTATGTAAGTCTATCCGTCAGCGATACAGGGGTTGGGATGTCACAAGAGGAAAAAGAAAAAGCCTTTGAACCTTTCTTTACGACTAAAGGCAAAGGGAAGGGTGCGGGATTGGGTCTTTCCATGGTCTATGGAACTGTGAAGCAGAGTAATGGGAATATCTGGGTTTATAGTGAACCGGGGCGCGGGACGACCTTTAAGATTAATCTTCCAAGGATTGAGGAAGAGTTAGATACTCTTCGCAAGCGAGTTGAAACTGATTTCTTTCCCGGGGGTAGCGAGACCGTCCTCCTGGTGGAGGATGATGAATTGGTACGAGACCTGGCAAATCGCCTTTTAAAACAACTGGGTTACAGGGTTTTGGTGGCAGTGAATGGTGAGGACGCATTACGTGTCGCCCGGGACCATGATGGAGTAAAAATCCATCTCTTGTTGGCTGACATTGTGATGCCCCAGATGGGCGGAAAAGAGTTGGCCATTAAGCTTAAAATCCTGAGGCCTGACGTCAAAGTCCTTTATACCTCGGGTTATGCAGACGATGCAATTGCCCACCACGGCTTTCTGGACCCCGGCATCCACTTCCTGCAAAAACCTTTCTCACTCAAAACTCTATCACACAAGGTGCGCAAGGTGCTGGACGGATAAATCAATGATGAGGTAACCCCCCTCTATTCCCCCCTTAAGTTAAGGGGGGATGAAGGGGGGTTAGAAGAACCGAAACTTATTGGTACACATCGAGACACAGAAGTAAATATATCTGAGACCAGAATTGGAGCGAATCTATATGAAAGAAATTATGACACCCCGTGAAGCAGCAGAATATTTGAGCGTTCATGTCCGAACCATCTATCGCCTGGTTAAAAATGGAGAAATTCCGGGTCGCAAGGTAGGTGGAAGCTGGAGGTTCAAAAAGAATGCCCTGGATGAATGGCTTACATGGAGGGAAAACCCCTCTTCTACTGAAAAAGGACAAAAAGAAAGGATTCAAGGGAGCAGGTGAAATGCCAAAAATTTGTATGGAATTAAGAGTTTGGCAGAAAGGATATCAACAAAAGCCCTATGAACCACTGGCCTTGCCGGACATGGGCTTAAACTCTCTCAGGAAACTTTTATCAAGAGGACTTAAAAATGGAAAACAGAATCCTGGTCGTGGATGACGAAAAAGAAATCAGGGGCTTTCTCAGCAAGGCCCTTATCCGTATGGGTGGATTCCAAGTAGAGCTTGCAGAGTCGGCAAAAGAAGCGCTTCAAAAAATTGAGAAAGAATCCTTCGATCTCGTTTTGACAGATCTAAAAATGCCTAAGATGGATGGACTCCAATTGATCACAGAGATTGCTAAGTTAAAACCCGAAACCCTCACGATGATGATGACGGGTCACGGAACCATTGACTCCGCATTGGAGGCGATGAAACGGGGAGCGAGTGATTATCTCATGAAACCCCTCAACCTTGATGAGTTAATTGTTCGCATCCAAAAGGTTCTGGAAGAGAAACAACGTTTTGTCAGGCTAAGGGACTTCGCCGACCAATTGGAAAGGGCCAATCAGGAGCTGAGAAGGATTGATGGCATGAAATCTGAGTTCGTCTCGGTAGCTTCCCACGAGTTAAGAACACCGCTCGCTGCGATCAAAAATGCAGTCCAACTGGTCCTGAAAGAGACAGCCGGAAAAATCAATGAAAATCAAATGAGGTTTCTTTCCATGGCGGAGAGAAATATTAATCGCCTGACCAATATTCTCAACGATCTTCTAAACCTCTCAAAAATTGAGTCCGGAAGGATTGAATTGAATTTTGAGAATATTAAATTGAAAGGGATTATCGAATTAGCGGCATCCTCTCTCAGACCTCACGCTGATGAAAAGTCCTTACAGATCGACGTAGAAGTAAGTGAACAACTTCCTTCGGTCTATGGAGATCAGGAAAAAATCGAACAAATCCTGACGAACCTCATCGGCAACGCAATCAAATTCACGCCGGAAGGAGGAAAAATTCTGATCACCACCAAACTCCTATCCAAGGACCAAAAGGGCGGTTATGGCGACAGGGTCGCCGTCTCTGTAAAAGACACGGGGATCGGAATCCCACCCGAACATTTGGATGCTATCTTTGAAAAATTTCATCAGGTGGAAGGCTCGCTTCACCGATCGATGGGCGGGACAGGATTAGGTCTGGCCATCACAAAAGGATTGGTCGAAACCCATCAAGGAAAAATCTGGGTGGAAAGCGAACCTGAAAAAGGAAGCACGTTTACTTTCACCTTGCCCCTCTCAGAAGGCGAGAGAAGAGACCCTCATTTCCGTTTAATCCTCGATAAGGAGTTTCACCGGGCCCAGGAAAATGATTCTCCTCTCACCCTCTTTCTGATTCAGGTGCTGGATGAAAGAGGCGAGGTCAGAGAGGCATTATTAGACCGATTGGAAATTAAGGTGAAACAATGTCTTTGTCGAAAGGCGGATATTTTATTGAGACGGGAGAAAGAAAAAATATTGGCCGCCTTATGTGAGGCGAATCTTACAGGAGCTCAGGTGATCCGCAAACGTATTGAGATGGAAATTCAAAAGTACCCTATCGAGGGTCAGGAGACAGTCATCAAAGTGGGAACAGCCACTTACCCTGAAGAAGCCCTTTCCAAGGCAGAACTTTTCAGGTTGGCAAAAGAACGACTGGGAGGTTGAAAGATGAACCCGAAGAAGAT
Organism: uncultured Syntrophaceae bacterium; assembly: GCA_964512795.1. Taxonomy (GTDB): domain Bacteria; phylum Desulfobacterota; class BSN033; order BSN033; family UBA1163; genus UBA1163. The sequence goes on along the minus strand of CAZEKS010000153.1, from coordinate 1,380 downwards.
TTTGGTTGTTGATGATGAAGTCGATTTAGTGGAAACCGTCCGTTTTCCCCTGGAGATGGAAGGATATCATGTCCTGGTTTCTTATAATGGCGAGGACGCCTTGAATCAGGCCCGTAAAGAAAGCCCTGACCTGATCCTCCTGGATCTCATGCTGCCAAAATTGGATGGGTATAAAGTATGTCGGCTCTTGAAATTTGACGAGAGATATAAACATATTCCCATCTTGATGCTGACCGCCAAGACTCAGGAAAAAGATAAAGTCCTTGGGTTGGAGACCGGGGCGGATGAGTATATCACCAAACCCTTTGAGATGGATTATTTAATGGAGAAGGTAAAGGAGTATCTTAGTAAATAGAGTTATGAGTTCGGCCTGCCTTCGCCGAAGCGCTTCGCGCAGGCAGGAGTTCAGAGTTCGGAGATTTAAATCAAATACCCCGAATTCCGAACTTTAGTTGGTAAGAACATGCCAATCTTTAAATATAGAGTGCGGGACAGATTAGGGAAAGCGATGACCGGGACAATCGATGCTCCGACCGTCGAGGTGGCAGGAACTCATCTGTTTCAGAAGGGGTATTTTCCTATCGCCATTGAAGAAGAGTCGGCTTCCGTCTCCATCGATTTGTCAAACTTCTTCAAACGATTTAGAAAAGTGAAGCCGGAAGAAGTGATTGTCTTCAGTCAGCAGCTCTCCACTTTATATAGAGCAGGATTACCTTTGCTTTCAGGGTTAAAGGGGTTGAGAGACCAGGCATCGAATCAAAAATTTAAAGAAATACTCGAAGAGATCGGTCTCCAGGTGGAAGGAGGGGATACACTTTTCGGGGCTATGTCCAAACATCCGGATGTCTTTTCCGTGGTTTATCTCAATATGATCCGAGCCGGTGAAACTTCAGGAAGGCTGGGGGAGTCGCTCGATCGCTACGTCACCCTTGCAGATCGAGAATTGAGGAGTCGACAAAAAGTTAACGAGGCAACCCGTTATCCGAAGATTGTCATCTTTTCAGTGATCATCGCATTTATCGTCTTGCTCGTTTTTGTCATACCAAGGTTCGCCCAGGTCTTTGCTCAATTCAATACAACCCTGCCCTTGCCTACCCGAATAATGATTGGGATCAACAACCTCTTCCAGCATTACTGGTATCTTATTTTACCAGTATTTCTGTCCATCCCGATCATGTTGAAACGCTATATTAATACGGAAAAAGGGAGGGTCTTCTGGGATAGGCTTAAAACGAGAATCCCCGTACTCGGTCGTCTTTTTCTAATCGCTGCCCTGTCTCGATTTGCCCATACTTTTGTCATGCTAAACAAGAGTGGTATTCCCATCCTCCAGACCCTTGAGATCACCTCTACTACCATCAACAATGTTATTATTTCTCA
>CAZEKS010000152.1:0-5868 GCA_964512795.1 uncultured Syntrophaceae bacterium | reverse complement strand
TTCGATGGGACTCATTGTAACGGTTCAGGAAGATGAAGATATTCTCAAAGACAAATGAAAAATCCTCTTCGATCGTGGAGAGAGTCTCGAAAAGAATCTTGAGTCCATGGTAGGAAAGAAAATCGGCCAAGACGGGGATGATGAGATCATTGGAGGCAAGGATTGCATTCAGGTTTAAGAGCCCGATGCTGGGGGAGGCGTCCATCACAATCAGTTCGTAGTTTTTCTCCACAGAACTGATCAGCCTCCTCATTCGGAACTCTCTTGAATTCATGGAAAAGAGCGAGAGCTCCACAGGTGAGAGGTTGAGGTTCGAGGGGATAATATCCAATGTGGGGAGATCCGTCTTGACGATGATCTTTTCGATTTCTTCCTTCTCGATCAGGGCATGGAATAAAGTCTTGGAAAACTTTTGGCTGTTGAGGCCCAGGCATTGTGTGAGATGGCCTTGTGGATCCAAATCGATCAGTAATGTCCGGACTCCCATCTGGGCAAGGCGAAAACCATAAGAGGCGGAGATCGTGCTCTTCCCGGTTCCCCCTTTAAAGTTGAGAAAGAGCTGTTTGCGAATGGATTTGAAGGGGGAAGGAAGTCCCAGGTAAGCCCGATACTTGCTGATATCCTCTGGCTTATAATAGCGTTCCTGATTGGAATCCCTTTTTGCAGGGGGAAGGATTCCTTTCGCCTCTTTTTCAAGGAGATCGTGTTTAGAAATCCCGATGAGCTTGGCAAAGGCCATCGGCGAGTAGACAATATCTCCTAGTATCTGAGCCCTTTGAATAAGGGGTAATGAGCGAGTCACCATGGATACTTTTTTCGTCCTCAACCTCGGTTTGTAAGAGAAGCTGTTTTTCTCTTCAACGGTCCAACCACTATTTTCTCTAAAGTCGTTTTCGCCCATGTTCGAAGACCTGGATCGGAATCGGTCATGGCCTCCATCAAGCGATCCTCACTCTCATCTGGATAAAGGGTGACCAGAGAAAAAAGAGCTGCCCTTCTTACCATTGGATCCTGATCCTTTGACAATTCCATCAGGATGGGCAGAGTACCCTCTATTTGTGTCCACCCTAATACGGTGGCCACTTTCCGTCGCACCCAAGTAGATTCATCGCTCAAAGATTGAAGAAGGATGTTTAGATCGATTTTTTTCTGATATTGGAGCATTCCTCGAAGGACAGCGATCCTGACCCTTGGATCGCTATCCTTAAGATATTTTTTTAACAAAGGGGAAACGATAGGGCTTCTAAATTTAATAAGGGAACGGAGCGCTTCGGCTCTGACATCCGGGTCTCGATCAGATAGGATTTCTTGGAGGAGAGACAGAGGAATGGAGGGGTAAGATTTTTCCAAATAATATTTTATCGCCAAAATTCTTATTTTCGAATCGGGGTTCTTCAGATCAGCCTTCGCCTGTTTCAGAATGGCTTCGGAGGAAAAGGTCTCTGGCATATTGAATTCTGGAGAAGGAGAGGGGAGATTCGTCGTTTTTCTGGGATCAATGCAGGAAAAAGATTCCTCAAACTCCAATCTTTCTAATCCTGGTGATTTTAAGTAATTCAATCGGAAACGGTCCACGTTACCTTTCCATTCCGGCCTGAGATGCTTTCAAAGAGGTTATCCTTTGAAATACTCTTTAAATTCGAATTTAAGTTGTTCAGAATATTTTTCCAAAAGCATATCCAAAGCCTCCCTCACATAAACGGACTGGGGGACTTTGGTCTTCTCAGATAACCTCTTCAAAGCCTCCATTTGTTCGTCTTTAATGTAGATGGTTCGGGCAACCTTTTTCTGTGTCAAAAAAACCCCCTCTACACAATTTCAAATACAATATAATACAATATGTTTATACTGTCAAGAAAAAAATTTTAAATTTCTATTTAAATTTCAATAGATTATAATTTTTAAGAAGCTCTCCTTTAATTTTTAAAGATACTCCTTAATCGACCTTATTCAGCCCGGGTGGCATCAATTTTAGCCTTTGACTTCTTCTTCATCTCCATTTTCTTCTCAATATACTCAAATATACCTTTACCCCGTTAGAAATTCCGGCGGGGTTTAATGCCCCACTGGAATTTCTAACGGGGTTTACTCGATCGGGCCTCTACTCCGGTTTCTTAATTTTCTCAACCCCTTTCAAAGTTTCTTCCTAAACATCTATTCTTCCTGGTTGATCAGCACATCGTTTTCATTCGGTAATTGCATCCCTTAGAATGAAAAAAGACTTGACTTTTTAAAAAGATTTTCCCATAATTTAGCCGTAGTAAGTTGTAAGGAGTAGTTGTTTGGATCAAAAAAAAGCCACAAAAGTTTGAGTTCATACTTTTGTGGCTTTTTAGTAAGGACCAAAGGCTATTACAACTTACGTCAGTTCAGAAGAGAGAGGAGGTGAGTTGTAGTGGCCAAAGGTCGTGTCAAATGGTTTAACGAGAAGAAGGGCTTCGGATTCATTTCCAGAGAGGATGGGGGTGATGTATTCGTTCACTTCTCGGCCATCAAGAAGGATGGATTCAAAACCCTTAATGAAGGCGATGAGGTAGAATTCGAAATCTCAGAAGGTCCAAAAGGTCCACAGGCAACGGACGTGACGATTCTGGCCTAAGTAGAAACCCGTTAGGCTAAACGAAAAAGAGATCCCAGATATAACAGGGATCTCTTTTTCGTCTGGAAGAAGGGTTCATCCATGGGAGAGATTAAATCCACCTTAGAATTGGCGATGGAAAGAACAAAAAAGTTTGCCATTTCCGGGAATGAAAAAGAAGAGATGAAGCAAAAGGAGGTCCTGCAGAAGGCAACCCGCCTCTTTTACGGGTACCGTGACGGACATCTCCCCTTGAATGAAATTCTGAAGCAGATCGAGAGAATGGAGAAGAAGACAGCGACCACCGTGAAAGAACTTCTTCTCTCTCAATGGGTCGATACTCTCTCTCTGGACGATGAAGAGGAAAGGATACTAAAAGGGATTGAATCATTGGAGCAAAGAAATATCCATGAGGTAAAACAAAAATTTCGCGACCTGCTTTCCCAATATCAAGGAGAAAAGGAAAAGGTCAAAGAGAAAGCGAAGGTCCAATTGATAGAGGGCCTGCGGAGAGATGGAATCTGCGGGAGCGCGGTGGAGCCCAAACTCGAAGGGAGCGAACTCTGGAAAAAAGAAAATGAGAAACTGGATGATTCCTATAAGATGAAATTGGAAGAAATCAAAGAGCTATTGAGGGATTTATAAATAAGCATATAAGCTCTGTCGTATCAACTCAAAGTTCTGAAGCACCCTCTCCTTCCCCATCACCATCTCTCCATGACCTGGAAGCAAAAGCTCCGTATCCAAATGGGACATTCTTTCAATACTATCCTTTATTAATTTGGAGTTGCCCCCCAGAAAATCTGTCCTTCCAATGCCCCCAAGAAAAACGAGATCGCCGGTGAAGAGGACCTTCCTCTCAGGCCAATGGATCGAAAGGGAGCCAGGGGAGTGACCCGGGGTCTGGTAGATATGAAAGGTCTCCTTACCCCAATAGAGTTCCCCTTCCTTCAGGTAGAAATCGACTCGAAATTCAGGCATGGGTTGTCCCATCATATCAAAGAGGAGTTTCCCATTCTCCATAAGGTAGCGCTCTTCCTCGTGGTTCATCGCAATCTTGACTGGTTTATCCTTAAAGACCTCGAGGCCTTCAAAATGGTCTGGATGAGAATGGGTCACGATGACCAGATCGATCTCTTCTGGAGAAACCCCATCTCCTTCCATCTGATCAAAGAGATGGGGAAGATGACGGGAATGACCAGGATCGATGAGAATGGTCTTTTCTCTCTTGACCACATAGGTGTTGCAGTTGTTTTCATATGGATTCTGCCAAAGATAGGCATAAAGGTCTTTTTCAAGTTTCATCCGAATGAACGCCTCCTGACCGGCAAGTGCCCCTCAAGCCCCGCCTTGTAGGCGGGGTTAAGGGGCATAATTAAAACGATATTTCCTTTGCTCGCATACCTCTCACCACTGCGTGCCCGGGAAGCCCCGGCGTGCCTGTCCCGTCCTGACGGGGTGGCCGAAGAGCTTCACTTTCTCAACTCTGTGAATCGCCTTCCTTTCTTCCATTAAATGATAGAGAGGGTTGTTGTCAAATAAAAAGTTGAAGTTTTGAAGCTCATAAATTATAGTGTAAAGACACCGACGCAGATGGGGAGGAGGAACATGCTGGTCAAGCAATATGAGGTTGGTAATTTTGCAGTGTTCTGTTATCTGATCGGAGATGAGGAGAGTCAGGAAGGGCTGTTCATCGATCCTGCGGATGATGCCAAGAGGCTTCTCGCGGAAGCGAAATCTTACGGTTTAAATAATATTAAATATATCGTCAATACCCATTCTCATGTGGACCATATCATGGGGAATGCAGAGATGGTGAAGAAGACCGGAGCCAAGATCATCATCCATGAAGAGGATGCAAGAGCGCTGGTTCAAGTTCCTCCCTATCTTCTGGAAATGTTCGGCGCCACGCCCTCCCCTCAAGCCGATATCCTGGTCAAAGAGGGAGATGCCATCCAAGTGGGTCGTGTTAAACTGAAAGTGATCCACACACCAGGACATTCCCCGGGAGGAATGTCCCTCTACATGGACGGAATGGTTTTTACAGGCGACTCCCTTTTCGTGGGCTCCGCGGGAAGGACGGATTTTCCGGGAAGTTCATGGGAGGCGTTGGAAACATCTATTCGGAAGAAACTCTATGTGTTGCCCGGAGATACGGTCGTCTTCCCCGGTCATAATTATGGTTCCACCCCAACTTCCACCATTCAATACGAGAAGCGACACAACCCATTTGTCCGAGGGTAAGGGCTCGATCTCGCCTCCTTTGTCAAAGACACCTGTCCTTTATTGGCGATATGATATACTTGAACTCTGGGCAAGCACCAAACGATAAAGTTACTGCGTCATTAGGTCAATAAGTCATGAGTCATTAAATGACTTAATTACCCAGTGACTTAATGACAAGGAACCGTTTGGAATTCGGGATTTGTGATTTAAAGATGGTTAAACGATATACCAAGTGGATAATTCTTTTATCACTTTTTCTCAGCTTCTTAACCATGCTTTATTTCTTTTCTGTGCCTGATCTTTCGAAACTGAAAAAAGAAAATCCGAAGAAGACTGCTTTGATGGAATACCGAGAGAAGGAATGGAAGGAGGAAGGCAAAAAGGTCAGGATGAATCAGATCTGGGTGCCTCTTTCGAATATATCACCCTATCTCCTCAAGGCTGTCTTGATCGGAGAAGATGATAAATTCTGGAACCATGAAGGTTTCGATTATGAAGCGATACAGAAGGCAATAGAAAAGGATATTAAAGCCGGAAGATTTAAGTTCGGCGGCAGCACCATCAGTCAACAGCTTGCAAGGAATCTCTATCTCTCCCCCACAAAAAATCCTTTAAGGAAGATGAGAGAAGCGATCATCACCTGGAGAATGGAGAAGGTCCTTTCAAAAAAACGAATTCTTGAACTTTATCTCAATGTGGCGGAGTGGGGAGAAGGGATATTCGGCGTGGAAGCGGCTTCGAGGCATTATTATGGAAAACCTTCCTCTGAATTGACTCCTGAGGAAGCGGTCGGGCTGGCATCCGTCCTCCCGAATCCAAGAAAATATAACCCTGTTGGAGACCAACGCTATATGATCAACCGATCCAATCTCATTTACAGCATCATGATTCAAAGGGGAATTGTCATCCCCGAGTATAAAGAAATATATCAAGAAGTGACAGAAAGTTTAGAATCCTCCTCCCCGGAGGAAACCGATTCTCACGCTCCTGTCTCAAAAGAAGAGGGGATAGCAAAGGATAAATAAACTACCCCGCAGCAGAGCTGCGAGGTAGTTTGCTTAACG
>CAZEKS010000151.1:0-5891 GCA_964512795.1 uncultured Syntrophaceae bacterium | reverse complement strand
GGACTGCCCCATTCCAATATCGCAGATGTGATCGTTGACCTGAATGCGATTGTCAAGGAGCGGATCAAATCCCATTATGGCATTGTGACCGGGATCTATGCCGGTGAGGGCTTAGGACCTCTCATGGTGGATGCAAAACCACTGAATACCATCGTGGCAGGTCCGGATTATGTTGCTGTTGATACGGTGGGAACCACTATTATGGGATTTGACGCTGCCGCCATCGGTCATATTAGAAAGGCCCATGAAAAAGGCCTTGGAAGCATGAAGGGTATCGAAGTGGTGGGTACATCCATTGAGGAGGTGCAGTTTGCCGCCAAACCGATTCCGGAAGCAGCCAGGCAGAAGGGAGGTGAAAATAACAGTTGGGAAAGCCAGCCAGGGCAGCGACTGCCTACATAGCCAAGAAAGATATTCGGCGCTCAGCCTCCCGCAGGACTAAAGACTGGTCACATTAATTTCTATGTACTGGAAAGGTCAGGTCTTGAAATATAAGTGCATATACATATGGAGGTCGAGTCCCGACAAGATATTCAGTGGGCGGGAACAGAAGTTATAATGAGATAAAGGCATCAACGCTGCTCATTTGGATCGTGGATACACTTAGAAGGTTTTCAGAGAAAAAATCTTATTTTCAAGTATGATTGAGGTTAATTCATTTTCAGGGCGGATTTGCGAACAAGGTTCAACCCAAATTCCGATTTAGAAGATTGTCATTGCGAGTGAAACGAAGCAATCCCGCCTTTTCCAATGAGCATTGCTGCGCCTGAGCGCTGAAACGGTTCCTTTGAAGCAAGCTACTCTCTACTAGGCACTGCGGCGTGCAGGCATGCACTATTTAGGGGCTCGCTCTCTAAATCGGATTTTGGGTTCAATTTTATATGATTTGTGTTTTTGAGATATGTTTCTGTTGTCGTATTTTCGCCAAAGATCTTGTTAACGTGACAGTTTAATTCCAAATCTTTTGGAGAAAATTGTGAGAAGGGGTTTGCAAAAAATGCCCATATGAAGGCTCCAGGGGGATTTTTATCCCTTTGGAGCCTTCCCTAATTTAGTTTTTAAATAAGTTAGATTCACTATCTAAACTTTCTGGTGTGTTATAAGCAATTGATAAGGAGATCGATACTTACCCTGAACGGTTGATCAAATCTTTAGAACCGGAATTTAATAAATTGTTTTTATCAAATAAGGAGGAGAAGAAATGGAAAAAAAGATTGGAATAATCGCTTTCAGTTTGGTGATGATGTTGGTATTCGTCATCTCGACGTCTGTAGTGGCAGGGGAAAAGGGGCAGATTCCTTACCCCGAAAAATGGTGGCCTTCCAAATGGGGGGCAGACGACAATAAAGGAGCCTTTAATACAATAACGCCGGCAACGGTCAAGGCTGCGGCAAAATTGGTGAAGAACGGCAAGGTGTACTTGTTGGGCATGCCCTATAACCGTGAAATGCCACTTCCCTGGGGCCGCTCCTACAGTATTACCATTCCCGGTATCCCTGTTGGGGGCCCATTCGGTGAAAACGGGGTTATATGGAACGATGAAATCCTCTTTGGTGAGCTAGGTCAAGTGGGTACGCAGTTCGACGGTCCGGGCCATATCGGTATCCGAGGGAAGGACGGTGTGGACAGATGGTATAACGGCCGCGCCCTCGGACAGGACTGGAAGAACGCCCATGGTCTGCAACAGAATGGCATCGAAAATCTGGGTCCTTGTGTTACCAGGGGAGTGTTAATCGATGTCGCCGGGCTCAAAGGGGTCAAAACCATGGCGAAGGGTGAAGTCATTAAGGTGGCGGATGTCGAAGCCTGTATCAAAAAGGCCGGCATCGCCGGTATCGGACAAGCTGACGCCGTTATCTTCCACACCGGCTGGGTTCACAACTGGAAAGATGCTGCCACATTTAATGCCGGGGAACCCGGTATCGGCATTGAAGTCGCCAGATACCTCATCGGTAAGAACGTTTCCATGGTCGGGTCAGATACATGGGCAGTGGATGCCATCCCCGGTGAGCATGAAAACCTTGCATTTGAAATACACCAACTCATGCAAGCCGTTAACGGCATCTGGTATATAGAAAACTTGAATTCTGAAACAATGGAGCAAATGGCGAAAGACGGAGCGTACGAGTTCCTGTGGGTCTATAATCCGATTCGCTTTGTGGGCGCTACCGGATCTCCAGGTGACCCTGTCGCAATCCGGTAACTAATCCGCACGAAGTCCTTTAGAAGAGGCCTCCTGGCTGCCGGTCCCCTGGTTATTCAACTACCAGCGGGCCCGGCAACCCAAGCCGAACATTGCATGAAAACTCAAGAAATTATGTAAATCATGCAATATCTAGGTTAACTTAAATAGAGAATACGTTTGTGTCTTGTCGTTGGGAATTTGTTCGTGGAGCAAACCCATCATCATAGGCATGAAAACAACAATTATCGAACTCGATTCATTGGAAATCACATTCAATACGGGCAAGGACTTATTGACAGTCCTGGATGTTCCCCATTGGCAGGTAGAAGAAGGTGATCAGGTAGCCCTCTTTGGCCCCTCTGGTTCGGGCAAGTCCACTTTTCTTCATGTCCTAGCTGGCCTTCTTCCCATATCAAAGGGAAAGCTCACCATTTGTGGGCATTCCCTGGAGAAGATGTCAGAGGCCGAAAGGGACGGTTTCAGAGCCCAACATATCGGATATATATATCAGAACTTCAACCTATTACAGGGATATACTGCCTTGGAGAATGTGTTTATTGGTATGACCTTCTCCAGGCGCAAGGGCGATCTTAAAGAAGCGCAGCACCTTTTAACCGAGGTTGGGCTTTCCCATCGGTTGAAATACTATCCTTCCCAGATGTCCTTTGGTGAGCAGCAAAGGGTGGCTGTGGCCAGGGCTTTAGCGAATCGGCCTAAGCTTCTTCTCGCTGATGAGCCAACTGCCTCATTACATCCGGTCAATAAAGAGGATGTCATGAAGCTGTTACGAGATATCTGCATAAGATACGGCTGCACCCTTGTACTGGTCACTCACGAAAAGGAGGTCCTCTCGCTGTTTGAAAAGACGATCCCTTTCCTTGAGTTTAACCGCGTTTATCAGAGTCAGGGGGCGAGCTTGTCATGAGTTTTTGGAGGATTGTGCTCAGAAGCATAAAGCATCATTTCTTTTCCAGTGCTTTGGCTACCATCAGCATTGCCATCGGGATTGCCCTATTAGTCGCGGTTTATTCATTGAAGGAACAATCTCATAACACTTTTACTCAGGTGGGACTCGGAGTAGATGCCCTTCTTGCACCCAAAGGGGCACCACTTCAGGTTGTCCTCAATGCCCTTTATCATCTTGAGGATATGCCGGGCAAGATCAAATGGACTTACTTTAAAGAGTTAGAAAAGGATCCCCTGGTTGCCCAAGCAATTCCTTTTGTAGTAGGACATTCCTATGGTGGATTCAGGGTCAATGCCATCGACCAGAGGTTTTTTACAGAATTTGAATATCTGCCGGGGAAGAAGTTCTCCTTCGCTGAAGGTGAAGGGGGTAAGGGTCGTCCTTTTAAGGCACTCAACGAGGCAGTTGCAGGCTGGGTGGCTGCCAAGAGCTTAAAGTTGGGGCTTGGAGATGAGTTCAGCCCAATTTGTGGGGTCCAGGAGGGTGGACCCATTCATGAGAAAGACAGGCTGCGCTTTGTGGGTCTCCTGGCCCCGACTGGAACACCGCATGATCGGGCGATTTATATCCCGTTAGAAACTTTCTATGGACTGGAGGGGCATCCACAGGAGACGAAGATCATGGCGGAAGTGGAGGAATACCGGGAAATCAGCGGGGCCTACATCAAGATTAGGCGCATCCGTGGAGGCGCCTTGCATCCCGGGATACAAGATCTAAAGTTTGCTATCAATCAGTCGGAACGTAACCAACTGGTCATTCCCAGTGAAGTTATTCCTCGACTCTTTAACATCATTGGCTGGGTGGATCGGGTGCTTATTGCCATAGCGGCTATTCTGACTGCCCTCTCGGCTCTATTTCTGTTCTTTTCTTTGCTCTCTGCTTTGAGGGAGAGAAGGCGGGATTTGGCCTTGTTTCGTGCGCTGGGAGCTACTCGGAAGACCGTCATGGGTCTGGTCATATCCGAAGGGCTAATTATCAGTCTTTTGGGAGGGCTTTTGGGTCTGTTACTTGGTCACGGGTTGATTAGCGTGGGTGCCCATTTTATTAAGGTGGAGACAGGAGTTAATTTCACGGGCAGTTACTTAAGTGTGGCTGATTGGCTAGTCGTTCCGGGCACAGCCCTTTTGAGTTTAATGGCTGGTCTTTTGCCTGGGATTCAAGCTTATCGCCTAGGAGTTCTGAAGAACCTTTCCCCTATTTCCTGATCGCACTTCAGGAATTAAGTTGGTATCTGCAGCCAAAGAGAAAATCGAGATGTTTAAAAAAATTCTTGTCTTATTGATGAATATTTATCTGATATCTTTTTCAGCCACCTCCTTGATCGAGTCGGCCCTGGCTGAAGAGCACCATGGTCACAAGCCCCACCACGGTGGAGTGCTCAATGTGATTGGCGAGGAGGCCGGCCATATTGAAATTCGTCTTCAAGCAGATACTTTGGAGGCCTGGTTTGTGGGCGGAGGGCATGATACCCATCGTTCTATCCCCATAAAGGCAGCAAAGATTCCTTTGACCGTGAGTGTTCCTGGTAAAGAGGAAATGGAATTAGTTCTTAAAGCAGCCCCCCTGAAGCTCGCCGGTGAAAAGATAGGACAATGCTCCCATTTTGTGGCCAAAGCTGATTGGCTGAGGGATGTGAAGAGATTTGAGGCCTGGGGAGAAGTGGAATTTAGAGGAATTCGTCAAATGCTGCGAATCAAATACCCGGCGGGATATGATCCCGGACATGGGCCTGAGGTGAAATAGTTTATCTTATCACCCATTGAGGAATTAAAAATGAAAATAAAGCCCCTTCTAACAATGATTCTTATATTTGCTATCGCCTCAATGGGGCTGGGCTTGTGGAATAGCTCTGAATCGCAAGAGAAGCCAACCCAAAGAGAGGTCATTAAAGGAGACAAAGTACGAGTGATTGAAGAGAAGGGACCTGCGGGGCATAAGACGATCGGCATTGATGAGAATACGATCCTCGAGGATTATGGGAAAGAATTTCTGTTGCGATTTTCAACCCTTATGGCCTGGGATTACAAGCCAGAGAACAGCTTTTCACCTCCAGAGGAGATAAAAAGATTGGACGGCCGAACGGTCCGCATCACTGGATTCATGTTTCCCTTACAGGAGGGAAAAACCATTCAATATTTTTGCCTCCTGCGAACAACCCAGACTTGTTGTTATGGGCCCCGACCTCAGTTTAATCAATATGTTTTTGTGGAAATGGACAAAACTATTCCTTTCCACAGGCTTGCTCCGGTCTCCTGTGCAGGCGTATTCAGGGTAGACCCTTCACCGGACGAGGGGTTTATCTACCGGATGGAGGGGAAAAGCTGCAGAGAGGTTGAGCCCTGATAACCCTACGAACCAATAATCAAAATGAAGGATGGTAAATTGCCTGCATTTGGATCTCTTGCGGCTGAATAGGGTTTACATTAGAATTGTTTATAGAAAATGATCATACGGGAAAAATGACCGCAAAAACCTGGGTTCATTTGATTTTTGTTCTGATTCTTCTCTTTCTGCAGGGAACTGTCGCTCACGCGTGTCCCGGCTGCTGGAGCGGCTATGGACCGGGTGATGAACGTTTCAACAAACCCCTGGCGGATTTGAGGATAGTTTACGAACGAAAAGGGAAAGATGCCCTGTATGATATCAGGGAGGCCTTGAAAACCAGCACGGACCCCGCGGTCATCCAGCGGGCCGCAAATTATCTTGTTGAGTTGGATGATAGAGAATCCATTCACATGA
>CAZEKS010000150.1:0-5906 GCA_964512795.1 uncultured Syntrophaceae bacterium | reverse complement strand
TCAAATCGATCACTCTTCCAGGAGTCTCTTTTCTCCAATCCTCTATTGAAGAATTCTAAAAACTGTCAAGGACATCCGCCGCTTCGACCGCCTTCAAGAAATAGGGAGGAAGCTCTTCTCTTTCAGAAAAATATTCATAAACCACCCGGCTGCAACTCGGTCTTAGGTCAAATCGGCCGGGAATCGATTTAGGGTCAATCTTGCGCAGTGTTAACTCCTGAAGATTTCCTTCATGATGATCGAACCAGAGCCCACATTGGAGTGGGTAAGGCAAATCACAGACCACATCTTTCTCGGTGATCGTGATTTGAGAGCGGGCAATGGTAAGGGGGCCTGCAAAAATCACCTTTTGAATTTCTAAAACCCGTGAACAGAGAGAGGCGCTGACGATGCCATCAAAGTCATTGTGGGTGACGATCTTTTCGTATCCTTCACCCTTCTGGATACTTGAAGAAGCCATAGGTCGTACTCGTTCCACAAAAAATCTTAACAGAGAGCAGGGGCAAGGTCAATTCAAGCATTGACAAATTGGAGCAGACCGGTTAAAATGAAATTGAAATTCAATTTCAAAATTATAATGGCCTATGGTAAACGCTCTCTTTAAGACACGAATATCTGGAGAAGGGCTGAAGGCGACCCGCCAACGGGAAGAGATCCTTAATATCTTCCTGAACTCCTCCGGGCATAAGAATCTCGCACAAATTTATTCCCAGGTTGCCAAAACAAATCCTAAAATCGGCTACACAACTGTTTATCGCACCATGAGACTTCTCACCCGTCTTGGTTTAGCCACCCAGCGAAAATTTGGTGACGGAGAGACCCGATATGAGCCTGCTTTGGAAGGAAGGCATCATGATCACTTGATCTGTCTGGATTGTGGAAAGATTATTGAATTCGAGGACCAAACCCTTGAAGCCCTCCAGAATCGAATCGCTCAACATCACCGATTTAAGATCTCTCACCATCGCATGGAACTCTATGGTCGATGTGAGGAATGTAACCGGAAGAAAAGAACCGCCAGGAGAAACAGTTAACAGATGGAATCTTATAGTAGAACCCAAGCAAAACAGATCGACACTTCCAGAGAAAAAGTGATTCTCATCGGAAATCCGAACGTCGGGAAATCAGTCATCTTCAATTACCTTACCGGTAAATATGTAACCGTCTCAAACTATCCAGGGACGACCGTAGAAGTTTCTATTGGAACCCTGTCCGCGCACGGAAAGAAACTCCAGGTGCTCGATACGCCCGGTGTCAACTCTCTCATTCCCATGTCAGAGGATGAGAAGGTCACCCGCGACATCCTTCTCAAAGAGGACAAAAGCTATCTGATCCAGGTCATGGATACGAAAAACATTCGTCGGGGGCTACTTGTCTCCCTTCAACTATTAGAGATGGGGCTTCCCTTTCTCGTCCTCTTGAATATGTGGGATGAAGCAAAGAGCAGAGGCATTGAAATCAATATTCAAGTCTTATCCGAGATCCTGGGCGTTCCCATCCTGAAAACGGTGGCCACGAGAAAAAAAGGTCTGGAGGAGATTAAAGAAAATCTTCAGGCTCAACCTGCCTCTTCGATTTCGATCAACTATCCGGATGCCATTGAAACTGGAATCTCACGGATAACTCCTCTTCTTCCCAAGGCCTCTATTTCCAAACGTTCTCTGGCACTGATGCTGCTCTCCGGGGACGAGAGCCTTGCCGGATGGCTCCACACTCATCTTTCAGAAAATGAGATTCAAGAAATCGAAAAAATCCGCCAAGAGATCCAGATTTATCTTGCTGAACCGATCGGCTATTTGATCAATCAGGCCAGGCTCCGAAAGGGTGATGAACTTTTATCACGAGTCATGGGGCTAAGGGGAGAGGCACCTAAATCTTTCGCCTCCTTTCTTGGAAACCTCTCTATTCACCGCTTCTGGGGGGTCCCTATCCTTTTGTTCATTCTCTGGATCACTTATGAATTTGTTGGGGTCTTCGGAGCACAAACCGGTGTCAAATTTTTGGAGGAAACCCTCTTCGGAAAATGGCTCCTTCCACCCATCACTTACTTCTTCCAACGTTTTATCCCTATCCCGTTCCTGCAAGAACTTTTTATTGGCCCTTATGGAGTCATTACGATGGCCCTCACTTACGCGATTGCAATCGTTCTCCCCATCGTGGGCTCTTTCTTTCTGGTCTTTGGACTCATGGAGGATTCCGGATATCTTCCCAGACTGGCTGTCATGACCAATCAGGTCTTCAAAAAGATGGGGCTGAATGGCAAAGCGGTTTTGCCCATGGTTCTGGGGCTGGGATGCGACACGATGGCTACCATGACCACACGGATCCTGGAGACGGAAAAAGACCGGACTATTGTGACGCTCCTCTTAGCCCTTGGAGTTCCCTGCTCGGCTCAATTGGGGGTCATCCTCGGTATGTTTGCTGGCCTTCCTGTCCTTTACCTCTTCATATGGATATTTATGATCGCTGGCATTATCATCCTGGTGGGTTATTTGGCATCGCGTGTGATTCCGGGTGAAGGCTCCGATTTCATCTTAGAGATTCCGCCCTTACGGATCCCTCTTTTCTCCAATGTGATCGTCAAAACCCTTGCTCGAATTGAATGGTACCTGAAAGAAGCTGTTCCCCTTTTCATCCTGGGAACCCTGATTCTCTTTACGCTTCATAAAACCAAAATATTAACCTTCTTGGAATGGGCTGCCACTCCATTGATTGTCTATTTTCTGGGTCTTCCTGCAAAGGTGACGGAAGCATTCATTATCGGGTTTCTTCGAAGAGATTACGGAGCAGCAGGTCTCTTCGTTTTGGCCAAGGGGGGTGAACTCAATTCCCATCAAACCCTGGTCAGTTTGGTAACCATCACTCTTTTTATCCCCTGCATTGCTCAGTTTTTTATGATGGTTAAAGAGAGAGGTTTAAGAAAAGCCCTCTGGATATCAGTGGTGATCATTCCGATTGCCTTTGGAGTCGGGGGAATGGCAAATTTTCTGCTGAAGATTTTGGGGATTTAAGCGCATGAAAAACCGAATGTCAAATTTCACTGCTCAATCCCGCCAAGGCGGGACCAAAGGAAGCCAAGGAAGAATGGAATGATGGAACATTGGAATACTGCATTAGACAAAACATTCTTTGTTTCTCTTACATTATTCCATTATTCCAGAATTATACTAAATTTTGGGCATTTGGCAATCATTTGGCATTTGCCTGCCTGCGGTAGGCAGGAACTTTGACAATTGAATTTTTTTATGGGAGTAATATGAATTCTTTCTTGAAATGCCCACTTTGTGGCAAGCAATTCGTAGCGGAGGAGATGAGATGCCATGCGGGCTGCCTTCTTTCTAAAAACTGCAATCTCCTCTGCTGTCCCCATTGCGGATATAGCTATAAGGAACAATCTGCCATTGTCGATTTTTTTAAATCCCTACGGAGAAGAAAGGTGAAACCATGAATAGAGAGTTCGAAAGGGAAAAGGGGCCCCACAGAAGAATGTGGGGAGTGGTCGATGGCGTGGAGGAGGAGAGGATTGATGAGCTTCTTGAACTCATCTGGACGTTGAGGGAAAAAGGTGTGGCCGATCTGGACCACCTTCTTGAGACGACCCAGGACATTGAAGCGAACTCCATTCTTCGTAAGATGATCAAGGACGATCTCTTTGAAATAGAAGGCAATCGAATGATTCTCAAGGAACGCGGGGAGGAGAAGGCGAGGGAGATCGTTCGACGCCACCGTTTAACGGAGAGGCTTCTCTATGAAATTTTTGAGATATCTGAAGAGGAAGTAGAAGAAGAGGCTTGCAAACTCGAACACATTTTGAGTCCTGCGGTAACAGAAAGTGTCTGCACCTTTCTCGGCCATCCACCGACTTGCATTCATGGAAAGCCCATTCCGAGAGGGGAATGTTGTGCGAAATTTAAAAAAGAGATGAAACCTCTCGTCATTCCTCTTGAGGAATTGGGATTAGGCGAGGAGGGTCGAATCGTCTTTATTGCACCCAAATCACATCAAAGACTCGACCGGTTGAGCACCCTTGGGATTGTTCCGGGCAGTGTCCTCAGGATGCACCAGAAAAACCCTTCCTATGTCTTACAGATTGGAGAGACAACGCTTGCATTGGATAGGGATATTGTGAAGAATATTTATGTCAAGAGGGTTTGATGAGATTTCTGAAAAAGTCCAGAAATCTCTGATTACACTGATTAGGAACCGATTCCACAGATACGGAATGCATTAAAAAAACAGGAAAATCTGTGCAATCCTCTTTTGAAATCTGTGTAATCAAGAGAGAGCACAATATTTTTTCAGAGCTCTCCTGATTTAATCCCCCTCCTTTTTGGGGGGTAATCCTCCTCCTCGCTTTTCCATCTCTTCCTGAATCAATTCTCCCAGACTGTGAGAAGTGGATCCTTGGTCGGAGATATATTTTTCGATCTCCGCCTTCTCGGTCTTCTCCTTGAGTCCTTTGATACTGAGGCCAATCCTCCGTTCATAGGGATCGATATGAAGGACTATGGCAGATAGGGTATCCCCGACCTTCAGGGCATCTGAGGGCTTCTCCACTTTCTCCCGGCTGATCTCAGAAACATGGACGAGTCCCTCAATCCCCTCTTCCAGTTCCACAAAGGCGCCAAAATCGGTGACATTGGTGACCTTCCCTCCGACCACCTCTCCTTTTCGATATCGCCGGGCAACGTCCTTCCATGGGTCAGGAGTCAGTTGTTTAATGCCTAACGAGAAGCGTTCGTTCTTGCGATCAATATTTAAGACCACTGCCTCCACTTCCTGTCCCTTCTTATAAAATTCACCGGGGTGCTTGATCTTTTTTGTCCATGACATTTCGGAGACATGAACGAGACCATCTACGCCTTCATCAAATCCAATGAAGATGCCAAAATCGGTTACCGTTTTGACCCTTCCCACTACTTTCGTCCCTACGGGATATTTCTCTTCGATCAGAGCCCATGGATTGGGCTCGACCTGTTTCATCCCCAAAGAGATTCGGCGTTTGACCGGGTCACAATCAAGGACCATGACTTCGACCGTGTCACCGATGTGGGCGATCTTGGAGGGATGTATCATCTTCTTACTCCAAGTCAACTCTGAGATGTGGACGAGCCCTTCGACTCCCTCCCCCAACTCAATAAAAACTCCGTAATCGGTCACATTGACGACTTTCCCCTTGGTACGGGAACCCACCGGATATCTTTTGGGCACTGACTCCCATGGATCAGGCAGAACTTGTTTTAACCCCAACGAAACCTTTTCTTTCTCCCGGTCAAAGTGAAGGACTTTTACCTTAATCCGATCTCCCATGGAGAGTTTCTCCGAAGGATGCCCTATTCTCCCCCAGGAAATATCCGTGATATGGAGAAGGCCGTCCATTCCACCTAAATCGATGAAGGCGCCGTAGTCGGTGAAATTCTTCACCGCCCCTTCAACAATGTCCCCCTCTTTGAGATTTTTTAAGGTTTTCTCTCTCCATTGTTTCCGCTCCTCATCCAGAAGAACACGTCGCGAGAGAACAATATTGTTTCGTTTCCGATTAAACTTGAGCACTTTAAACTTTAACCGTTGACCGATCAAGGCATCCAGATTCCGAATGGGTTTTAAATCAATCTGAGAGCCGGGCAAGAAGGCTTGAATCGGGCCAATATCTACGGAGAGCCCTCCTTTCACTTTGCCAACAATCTCCCCTTCGATGACCTCCCCTTCCCTGCAGGATCTGCTGATTTCCCTCCAAATCGTTATTTTATCTGCCTTCTCCTTCGAGAGGGTTAATATACCTTCCTCACTCTCCTTTTTCTCCAAAAGCACATCGATCCGGTCTCCGATCTTTACGTCGACCTTTTTATCTCTTTTCAAAAACTCCTGCATGGGGATCTGTCCTTCGGACTTATATCCCACATCCA
>CAZEKS010000149.1:0-5944 GCA_964512795.1 uncultured Syntrophaceae bacterium | reverse complement strand
CTATGGTGGTGCATCTTATGCCGCAAGTCTGATAGAGGATTGTGTCTGAAATTTGAAAGAATTCAAGGATTCATTCTTATCGTAGTTCAAGTTGTGATTATGTAAAATGATCCGCCCAACAAATCACTCCAGCGGATGGCTTACAGCCACTGCTGATTTCAATCGTTAAATCTGGAGAAAAAGGGGGGCATACAATGAAGAAAGCAACAATACTTATTGCTCATTCATTTGTTGGATGGGCTTTCTGTGCTACTATTATGGGAATCGGCCCCCAACTCATTAGCATGAAAACTACTCTAATCTTTCACCTGATTCTGGGACCCATCGGCTTCGGATTACTATCTGTTTTCTATCATAAAAGATTTGGGTATACATCCCCAATAGGTACTGCGGCAGTGTTTCTTCTTTTCGTCGCAGTCATGGATTTCTTTTTGGTTGGACTGATAATTCTCGGCAATATGGAGATGTTCACAAGTGTAATTGGAATATGGCTCCCTTTTGCCCTTATTTTTCTACTTTCATTAGGAGGGGGGTTATTGGTTAGAAGGAAAGGACTTAGGGCGTGAAACATTGAATAGAGATGTCGAAATTCAACTGCGCATTGAAGTGGGGATAGTGGTCAGCCCGAGAATTTAGGAGATGAGGGTTCTTTATGAGAAGCTTCCCGACCGCTTCATAGTGGGAACTGACCTTGCTCACGCCCCGTATATGAAACTGCGGAACTATTCAGCCCACGTGCAGCGTTTTCGCGAACTACTTGGTCAGTTAAACCCAGTAACGCGGAAAAAACTCGCTGAACTGAACGCCATCACTATTTTTAAGCTTCAGAGATAGCCTTTTTCCAAGCTATCAATACCCTTTTCCCTCCATGGTCCTTCCCGCCAAGATCAATATATTAATACAAACGCATTAAATAAAGTGACATCATCCCCTCCCTCTCCCCCTGCCTACCGGCAGTTAGGCAGTGGGGAGAGGGGGAGTCGCCAACGCGCCATAGCCTGCCTTCGTCCCGCAATGCGGGACTTCGTGCAGATAGGCCGCTTTGGCGACAGCGCAGGAAAATATTTGCGAATCGTTTATTGGAAATTAATACGGCAATATATTAAATTAGCCAGATAGACAGGGAGAAGACATGGACAAGGAATTCGGAAGAGATTTTTCCAAAGGGAGTATTCCTAGACACCTTTTGGCTTTCTCAATCCCTATGCTTTTAGGGAACTTGATACATATCGGTTATAGCCTCATCAATATTATATGGGTTGGACATTTAGTTGGCGAAAATGCGGTCGGCGCGGTAGGGATCAGTTTCCCTATCCTTTTCATCCTCATCGGATTTGCCATGGGCATCACCCTGGCAACGACGATACTCGTTTCACAGTACTATGGGGCAAGAGATTATGAGATGGTGAAAAAGGTTGTCAACAATTCATTTTCATTGCCGCTGATCGTTGGAGTCGTTTTGACTTTTGTATGCATCCTTTCGCGCAATTTTCTTTTGGGACTTATCAAAACACCCCCCGAAAACTTTGCCATGGCATCAAGCTACCTTAGAATCATGTTGCTAAGCTTCATCCTGACGTATATGGGATTTCTCATAAGTTCCATCCTCAGGGGAATAGGAGATACATTGACTCCCCTGATATTTATGGCTATGGGGGTAGGACTCAATGCAATCCTTGACCCATTTTTAATCGGAGGTTTCGGTCCCTTCCCCCGTCTTGGTCTGAACGGAGCCGCCTATGCGACATTGATATCGCAGGTCGCCGCATTAGGTTTAGGTTTTACTTACCTGAACTGGAAAAACCATCTGGTAGCATTCCACCCCAGAAGACTTATCTTTGACAGGCGCTTGACCTTTTTGGTTTTCAAGATTGGTGTTCCATCCATTATTCAGCAATCACTGGTTTCGATCGGCGCTATGTTTGTCACCACTTTCGTCAACTCCTTTGGCAGTACAGCGACGAATGCCTTCGGAGCGGTTGGTAGGGTGGACATGATTGTTATTATGCCTGCCGTGTCAATGAGTATGGCGGTTGCCGCGCTGACTGGACAAAACCTCGGGGCCGGAAAACCCGAGAGAGTAAAAGAGATATTTAAATCGGGCGTTGTCATGATCTCCTCCATCACCATTTTTATATCGCTGATTGTGGTCTTCTTTTCAAAATTAATACTGACCATGTTCGGTCTTGGAGATGATGCAAAAGTCATGGAGATAGGAATGACTTATCTGCGGATTGTGGGTTCGAGCTACCTATTTTTTGCTGTGATGTTTATTTCAAACGGTGTGATCAATGGGGCAGGTCATACAATGATCACCATGACTTTTTCATTGCTTTCATTATGGTTAGTAAGGGTGCCGGTCTCATGGTGGCTGTCAAAAACCAGCCTTGGAATCACAGGGATATGGATTGCTATAGCATTGAGCTTTGCAGCGACAATGATCGTCAGTCTCACCTATTACTTCTCGGGAAGGTGGAAAAAATCAGCGATTATCAAGGCGCCTGCCACAGTTCCGGCAATAGGATAACCCAGATATTGCATTATCAAAACCGGGCAAGGGTACTAACAAAACTTTGCAATTGCGGATTTCTTGCAAATGAGGGGTCACAGAGGATGTCACTTTCGGTGAAGTCCTGGGTTCATCTGAAAACGCTTGCAGTCAGCTGTCAAAGGTGCCGCTGCAAAGTTTTCCCAGTACCCCCGCCCGCTTTCGACAGCGTATTTTTGCGACTGGCAGGATAAGTGACTCGAGAGGATTCAACGGGTCAAACAATTCCTCCATCTACAATAATGGTCTGCCCGGTGATGTAGTCTGAATGTTCCGATGCAAGAAAGAGCACGGTCCTTGCCACCTCCTCCGGCTTGCCTATTCTCCCGAGGCTGGAGGATTTGATGATCGCCTCGACTTTCTCCTTGGGCATCTTGGACACCACTTCCGATTCGATCAAGCCCGGAGCTACTGCATTCACATGAATGTTGAAAGAACCTAATTCCCGAGCAAGGGATTTTGTGAAGCTGATCATCCCACCTTTGGTTGCCGCATAATTGGCCTGGCCTGGAGTGCCAATAATCCCGCTGATGGAAGAGATATTGATGATTTTCCCTCTTCTCTGGGGAATCATCTTTCGAATCACGATTCTGCAACAATGAAAAAGGCTGGTCAGATTTGCTTTGAGGAGAGATTCCCAATCCTCATAACTCATCAACATGAGAAAGTTGTCCCGGACGAGGCCCACATTGTTTATTAAAATATCAATCTTCCCGTATTGGGCAAAGGTCTCTTCCACCATTTCTTTGACCTGATCGAACTGCGTGACATCCGCTTTAAACAAACCGAGGCTGAGGCCTCTGGATTTGGCTTCCTTCTTCAGATCTTCTGCGGCATTTACATCCTTTGAGAAATTGGCTACGACCTTTGCTCCCTGCTCAGCGAAGAGGAGACAGATCGCCTTTCCGATTCCTTTCGTTCCCCCGGTGACAATGGCCACTTGATCTTTTAATAGCATCTTCATCCTCCGACTCCTATCCTTGTATGAAATCCCCCTCACCCCATCCCTCTCCCCTGCGGGGAGAGGGGGAAATGGTGCGTCTGCATTTATTACCAACGAAAATCTTTTAAATCAACCATACTAACCGCCCCCAGTAAATGGGGACGCTACAACTACTGGATTTCAAATGACCGTAACTGTTTTGTTTTGAATTTTGGTGATTGAAATTTATTTGGAATTTGGTGCTTGGGATTTTGTATTTCCCAATGGGCTGATCCTCGGTCTTTTCATTCTTCCTACCAGTTCCCACAAGGGCCCTCGGATTCGAAATCTTCGTATCTGCTCCATCAGATTTTGCGTAATGTTGATCTCTAATCCGGGGACGATCCACCGCTTTCTCGCAAGGGCCTTCTCCTGAATAATTTTGTTCAGCCTCTCTCCCAATGCTGGAGAGATATAAAAATGGGGATAGATGAGATTGGAATCCTGACGGATGACCCCCTGAGAAAGGGCGGTCCGTTCCATTTCCGTTCCCGGATAGATTCGGATTCCCAACATGGCAATGACCGCTGTGGGATCGAGTTGATCCATCAAATGAAAAGACTCTTCAATCGTCTCCTCATCTTCGCCCGGCCCTCCGAACAGAAGATAGTGGCACTGATTCACCATCAATTTTGAACAGATTTTTGAGGATTGGATGATATCCTCCTGGGTGAATGACTTCTTATAATGCTCAAGCATCCGGGGAGATCCCGAATCTGTCCCAAACTCGATCCCGACACACCCAGCTTCTTTCATCCATTGTAATAGCCCTTCATTCAGAAAACTCGGGTTGACAAAGGCACTCCATTTGACATCGACCTTTCTTCGAACCATCTCACGGCATAAAGCTTCGGCATCGGCGGGTGGATAATTAAAAATGTCATCAACAAAGTAGACATAATCCACTCCCTCCTCCACGAGGTGTTGAATTTCCTCCACCACCTCCTCTGTCTCTCTCACCCTGACTTTTTTTCCTTCTAATAAAGGATAGGTGCAGTAGATACAGGAGAAAGGGCAGCCTCGCTTCGTCTGAATATTTCCCATCCCTCCTTCTTCCAAATAACGGTGCGTTTTGAAAAAGCTCCGATCAGGACTTCGTATGGGAAAAACCCGAGCTCCTTCTATCAAAGGAGGAAAAGGCTTCTTTTTAATCAGGAGATGAGGAGATGGAGAGAGGGGATCACCCTTTTCGAGCCTCCTCACTAATTGCAGAAAAATATCCTCCCCCTCTCCCACAATCCCAAAATCGACATTGAGATACTGAAGAAGTTCTTTGGGGGCCAAAGAATATCCTGAACCTCCGATAACCAATCGTGAGGAAGTGAATTGATGACAAATCCTAACGACCTCTTCCACCTCTTTGAGATAAGAGAGGGAGGTCGGATAGGTAAGATTATCGAGATTTCTCAGAGAGATGCCGATCAGGTCGGGTTGAAATTGATGAAGGGCGCTCTCGAGATCAGCCGATACCTCTTGAGAACAGCAGCGATCACTGACCTCAATCTGATGGCCTTCTTCTCTTAATGCCTTGGCGATGTATGCCAACCCGAGAGGAAAGACAGGAAAAGGCATTCTCTCACGGTTGACGGAGATGAGAAAAATTTTCATAAGGAAGTTCTTTATCTTTGATCCTTCGAATGACCTCCATCTGGGCGCCCCGTAGGACGAAGTTTGACATCAAGAAGTAAAAGAAGTGATGCCTGGGCCCCCAGAGCAGGCGTTTAAATATCGACCGGGGGGCGCAGATATATTTCTGTGCCCAGAGGTATCCTTCCTGGAGTTCTTGGACAGTCATTTGTTTTGGCTTGAAGACCACATGACTCATGTCATAATGGGACCAGTCACGGTCAAAGATCCTCTTCTCCTCCTCCAATCGCTTTTGGAGGGGAGTTCCTGGAAAGGGTGTGAGAATGGAGAAGGTGGGAAGTTCGATATTGTTCTTCTGGACAAATTCGACCGTTTCTTTAAAAACATTCGGGGTATCTCCATCGAATCCGAAGATAAAGGAACCGTGAATTCCGATCTGGTGGTGTTGAATCGTCTTGATCCAGTTCGATAATTCTTTCGCATTCACAAATCGTTTTGAAACGCCGTCCAGATTTTCCTGGAGGAGAGATTCAAAACCGATGAAGAGGGAGACACAGCCGCTTTCCTGAGCTTTTTTGAGAAGCGCCTCGTTCATGGCGATCTTGATGGTCGTAAACGCCATCCACTTGACTCCGTGATGTTTAAAGATATCGAAGAGGCCTCGGGCATAATCTTCCTTTGCGGTCACATTATCATCGGCTAAAAAAAGATATTCCCCTTTTTTCTTGACGATTGCGGACAGTTCCCGATCTATTTCTTCAAGGGGACGAATCCGATAACGCTTTCCATTGATGATCGGAACAGAGCAAAATTCGCATCGGTTAGGA
>CAZEKS010000148.1:0-5947 GCA_964512795.1 uncultured Syntrophaceae bacterium | reverse complement strand
GATAGAGGCCGGAGCAGAATTTATACAGACACAGGCGATATATGACCTGGATAACTTTAAAAAGTTCATGGATTATGCCAGGCAGTTTCCCATTAAAATACTGGCAGGGATCATACTTTTGACATCCGCACCAATGGCGAGGTTTATGAATAAGAATGTGGCAGGTGTTGTTGTACCTCAGGCGCTTATTGATGAGTTGGAGGCTGCGCCCAAGGGAAGGAAGCTAGAAAAGGGGGTGGAGATTGCGGGAAGGATGATCAAGAGGATAAAGGAAGAAAAGATGTGTGACGGGGTTCATATCATGGCAATTGGCAAGGAGGAACTTGTACCGGATATCATGTCAATGGCAGGTTTGTAAAAAATGACCGGTCGAATCCTGCGCTAAACACCTTCGGCTTTTTGGGATGGTTGTTAGTTGCGTTAATATCCTAATGTTTTAAAGGAAGGCGGACGTAAAAAGTTGAACCAATCCCTTCTTTGCTTTTAACATTTATAGTTCCGTTATGTGCCTCTATTATACTTTTTACTATAGAAAGTCCAAGCCCTGTCCCCACAAGGTTTCTGGTTTTTTCCGTTTTGGACCGGTAAAATTTTTCAAAGATTCGAGGAATTTCATCCGGTGCAATTCCATATCCATTATCAGTTACCTTGATAACCACAAAATCTCCTTTTACGCCACCGCTGACAGTTACTTCTCCTCCTTCAGGGGTATATATTAATGCGTTTGTAATGAGATTACTGAACACCTCTTCCATATTCTTTGGGTCTGCGTTAACGACAGGAAGTTCCGTTTTTTTGAGTACCAGAGATATCTTTTTTTCCTTTGCACGAGGTTGGAAAAATTTTATTAATTCGTTAAGGATATCCATTAATTGCACTTCATGCCTGTTTTGCGCTATCAGACCCGCCTCTATGCGGGACAGATCAAGGAGTTTGTTAGATAATTCAACGAGACCATTCATCCTTACGGACATCCTGCTTAGTATGTCAATCTGCTTTCCGCTAAGTTCTCCTGCCAACCCATCTAAAAGAATTTTTATCTGGCTCAATAAAGTAGTAAGAGGACCCCTTATCTCATGGGAAACCATACTGACAAAGTCCGACTTCATCTTATCCATCATTTTTAGGTGGGTGATATCATCAATAATAGTTACAGATCCAAGTATTTCACCTGACCCACTCTGAAAAGGTACTGCCTGGGCCCTAAGAAATAATTGACTCGATGGACTGTTTTCTTTCTTGCTTTTAGGTTCGATCTCAGCGCTTAAGATCTTAAATTCGCCGTCATTTAATTCAAGAATACTGCCTATTATATCGTTTAACTTTTCACTATTAGAAAGATCGCTTAGTGGACGATCATTTAGGGCATCTCCTTCATAGTCTAACATTTTTAGGAGAACCGGGTTGTAAAGTATGATGTTTTTATCTTTATCTGTAACAAGTATGCCTACTGCCAGATGATTGACAATAGTTTTGAGGCGTGATTTTTCTGTTGCTATATCCTGAAGTGTTCTACTCATTTTCAGGGCCTTACCGACTACAACCCTCAAATGTTCAGGGGTAAATGGTTTTGGGATAAAATCAAAGGCACCATTTTTCATTGCCTCTATAGAATGTTCAAGTGTAGCAAAGCCTGTGATCACGATAACAACAGTATCTGGGGACTTTTCTCTGACCTTATTCACCACCTCCATGCCGCCTATGCCCGGCAATATTAGATCAGTAAGGACAATATCATAATGTCTGTCAGCAATCATTTTAAGGCCAATATCTCCATTTTCAGCCATATCGACGATGCATCTCTCTTTTGTTAATATCTTCGAGCACCCCTCCCTGATCCGTTTCTCGTCATCAATCACCAATATCTTCGGTTGATATGTTTGATCTTCAATAAGGGCCACGAGTCGATTCTCCAATTACAATTTGAAAATTGATATTCTAAACCTGAATCTTGAAAAAGATGCATTGATTTTTTTGTTGCTTTTCAGGTATCCACAAAGGCCAAAATATCCGGTAAATATAATTTCCCCTCCTTTATCTTAAAAAGGAAAATACATGTTTAATTCTCTAACCTTCTTAACTGAACAGTTATTTTTTAAAATATCAACTGCCGACATTATCAATCTAAATAGTTAGTTTCAGTTATCCTGAAGAGGGGAAGTGCTATTTGAAAGGTTGTACCTTTAGGGCTTGTTTCCTTGACCTTGATCTTCCCCCCGTGTTTTTCTATTATTCCTTGCACTGTGCCCAAACCAAGTCCCGTACCCTTGCCCTCTTCTTTTGTGGTAAAAAAAAGATCAAAGATTTTTGGAAGCACGTTGTCCGGGATTCCACAGCCAGTATCACATATTTCAACATAAAGTTTCCCTTTGGATTTATCTCTATCAGTCTTTATGGCTATAGTGCCAGTGTTCTTTATAGATTGTGCTGAGTTTATTATCATATTAGTAAAGACCTGGATAAGCTGGTTTCTATCGCCTTTAAACATTAACATGCCGGAGGAAAATTCCTTTTTAATATTTATGTTTTGTAAAAGGGCGTGGTTTTTTAGCAGGTAAAATGTTTGCTCTATAATGGCATTCATATCAAGCGTTTCCTCTTTTATTTCTACCTGCCTCGAATAAGCAAGGAGGTTCTTTACAATATCCTTGCATCTATTTGTGTCCGCAATGATATTTTTGATATCATCTCTTATAGGGTTATCCTCAACTAAGTCCTCAAGAATTAAGCTGGCATCTATAAGTATCCCATTGAGAGGATTATTTATTTCATGGGCTACGCCGGCGGCCAGTTGTCCTAATGAGGCCATTTTGTTTGACTGTGTAAGTTTAATCCTTTCTGCCTCTTTTAATTTTTTTTCTATCTTTATCTTTGTCCTCAGGTCATTATAAATACCCATTGTTGCAATTTCTTTTCCTTTTTCATAAATAATGGAGGCAGTCATTTCAACGGGAATCTCCTTGCCTGATGAGGTAATAATCGTCATATTTGTTAAATAAAGCTTTCCAACGCCCCCATAATAAGGGCTCCGGAGCTTCTTCATTATACTTTTTGCTCCTCCAGGGGTGTAGAGATGTTCAGCTATATTTGTACCTACTGTGAATTTCTCTGGATAGCCAAATAGCCTGCGGGCGCTTTCATTCATAATCAAGATCACACCCTTCATGTCTGCAACAATAATAGCCGACACGGAGCTGTTTATAATATTTTCCAAAAAATGGCGACTTCTGCGTAGTTCTATTTCTAATAATTTGATCTTGGTGACATCTCTAATACTCAGCAATATATGGCGAACCACCCCTTTGTCGTCAAAGATAGGAGAGAAAACCCGATCCTCATACACTCCCCCTCCTTTATATCCCTTAATTTTCTTTGTGCTGGATGTACTTTTTCTTGTCTTTATTACCTTGAGTAAAGGACAAGAGATCTTTTTGCAGGGCTTCTTAGATTCGTAAAATATATTGTAGCATTTTTTACCCAACAGTTCGTTTTTATTGTATTTGTATTTTGTAAGAAATTTGGCATTGGCCTCATCAATCGTCATATCTGTGGATAGGATAAGCGTTGGGAAAGAAAGAGAATCAAAGATTTTATTTCGCCAGTTGAAATTTTCCATATTGTATTTCCGTCTCCTCTGCCCTGTTTAAATCGTTTTCTGCTATCACGAGAAAGACAGATGCTGATTTCCAACCAGATGATATAACCTTTATCCCTGCTTCTAAAAGAGAAGAGAAAACATCATCAGCTATGCCGTACCTGTCACTAAAATGCGGATCATAAAAAAATAGAATACCAATAGGATATAAATATCTGTATGATTTTAAGGAGAAAATTTTTCTTTAAAGAGATATGAGAATCTTTTCCCTCTGCATTATTTGATTTTTTTGCAATTAAAAATTTTGTTTTAATGTCCTTAAAATTATAATCAGAAAGGGCTTTCCTTAATTCTGTAGTTTTTTAAGAGTAATAGACCAAGATTAACTTAAATAATCTCCAATCATTGACATAAGTTTATCAAGATCAATAGGTTTGGGGATGTAATCATCGGCGAGCGTATTCATCCCGTCCTGGTGAGAATAGGTCGTGCTTGAAAGAGCCGATGCTACTGCAGTTAAAAGAATAACGGTAATATCTTGATATTTTGGATTATTTTTTATTTCATCGCATAGTGTATATCCGCTTTTCCGAGGCATCATGACATCTAAAATAATTAAATCCGGTCTTTCCTCCCGTATTCTATCCCAGGCCTCTATCCCGTCATAAGCCTTTGCTACTTGGTAATCCTTGCTCTCTAATTTCATAGAAATTGCTTCAACCAGATCAGGATCATCATCAACAACCAATACAAGCTTATTACCGGACATATATTCCCTCCCTTATAATTCTCAATGATTTGAATGTTAAATAATCATTATTTAATTTTATTTTATATGTTAATATCATTACAGTCAATTAAAATACCGCTTCACTTGAACTCTAAAAAAACAGGTACAGATTGAAGAAAAGATGATGTACTCCTTTCCATGAGAAAAGGGAGATGTCCTTAATTAAGTAAATAATTTGACAGCCTGCCCCCAAGATGTTATTAAATGCAAGGAGACGTGAAGGGGACTTATATAAGTTCAAAAGTTAATGTATATCCAGATCAAGCCCCATTTTTTTTCGAGCCTTTCACCTTTTTCAACAGACAGGCTCACAGCGTAAGGTGGGACAGTTCATAAGAAACTTTAAATATCCCTGAAGTTATTTACTTTTTTATGGATGACTATAACAAGGGTTATCTTCCTATGCTCGCTCCCTGAAAAAGCGAGTTCTTGTTTCTAATGATCAGAATTATGCGGGATCAACGATAATTTCTTATATTCATTGAGGAGGCACTATGGCTGAGAGACTAAAGAAGTCCTTGCTTTACACATTCGGAGTCGGGGATATGTTCTTTACCCTGCTGGTCTGTATGGAGGTTTTCTTTTTTACCGCGTTTCTTACAGATTACGCTAAGTTCTCTTTGACGATTGTCACCATTATTCTAATTATCACTGGTGCTGGCGATATCCTGTGCGCCCTCGCGGCAGGTGTTGTTCTTGAACGGGTATCGCTGAAGTTCGGAGGGAAATACCGCTCATGGCTTTTGCTCTGTCCTCCGATAGTCGCCCCTTTATTCATCCTTCAGTTTTCAAAAATCGGAGGCGAATATATCGCAGCGGCTATTATCATTTTCGGCTTTCTGGCAAGCCATCTTCTATGGAATGTGCAATTCGCCGCGACCGGGGCCCTGGTGGGAAGCCTGACTCAACGGTCCGATGAAAGAACAATATTGTCCAGCAGCAGAGCGCAGGGAATATCTGTCTCCAATTTGATATTTTCGTATGCAGGTCCGTTCATGATTTTGTTTTTCGGTAAGCGCACCAGTGACATCATCGGCTTTTCCATCACCATAGCTATATATGGGATCCTTATGGTACTCGGATACCTGTATATATATAGGATTACGGCTGTTGGAGATCTGTCCGAACACAAGGTCATCAAAGCTGAAAATAAGGAACCCAAAAAGACCTTGATGGAGATTGTAGGTCTTGTTTTTAAAAACCCTCCTCTTTTGTGGCTTATTGTTGCGGAGACATTCAGAAACATGTGTATTTTCCTCGTCCTATCATTCGCCTTTTATTATTTCGGATACGTTTTGAATAATCCCGGTTTTCTTTCGGTCTTTATTCTGGTAAACAGTGTGGCCACACTGCTTGGCACCTTTGCTGCCCCATGGATCGGTGTCAGAATGGGCAAACGCAAAGCCTACTGGATACCTCTTATTCTAAGTGCCTTTGTCTTTCTTTCGATGATCTTTGTTGAAGCAAACTCCTGGAGTTTTACGATTATCTTTTGCGCTGCTGCTATTATCGGCATGGTTGCCGGATCCATGCAAACAGCATTGTTTGCTGACACGGTTGTA
>CAZEKS010000147.1:0-5958 GCA_964512795.1 uncultured Syntrophaceae bacterium | reverse complement strand
AAGAAAGGTGAAAAAGCTTTACAATTCAACTCCTAAACACTACCATATTACGTAGCTCCTTTACTGGAATGGAGGATTAGGAACCGATGGGAGAGAACAAAGGTAAACCAAATAACCGCAGAAGAAAAATTGTTGCTTTTATCATATTTCCCATTCTGATCGTCATGGGAGCGGTAGCGCTCTTTTTTTACAGAGAATATAAAGCCACCCACATCTCAACCGACGATGCCTTTGTCGATGGCAGGGTGCATATGATCGCTTCGAGGATCCAAGGAACCGTGAAAGTCCTTTATGTCAATGACAACCAGTTTGTAAAGAGGAACCATCTTATGCTTGAGATCGATCCCGCAGATTATGAGGTCAGGGTCAAGGATGCCAGGGCGGGTATTGAGACCGAGAGGGAAAGACTTTCCGAAATCCGGCATAGGGTGGATACCGCTAAAAAACAACTGACCGAGATCATCGCTTCTTTGGAGGCGGCCAAGGCCAACCTCGAACTCCAGAAAGCCAATCTCGAGTTGGCAAAAGCAGACTTTCAAAGGACGGAATCCCTTTTTAAGAAAGAGGTCATTCCAAAGCAACAATATGACAATGCGAAAACCAGGTATGAGGTGGCCATGGCTCAGGTGAAGGCCACGCAGGATCAGGTTAAACAAGTTGAGGCATCTCTTGAGACCCAGAAGGCCTTGATCAAGCAGACAGAATCGGGTTTGCCTACGCAGGAAGCCCAGATTCGGCAAAAAGACGCTGTTCTAAAGGGGGCCGAACTGAACCTTAGCTATACAAAAATTTATGCCCCTGCAAATGGCTACATCTCTAAGAGGTCCGTAGAAGTCGGCAACCAAATCCAGCCTGGACAACCTCTCATGGCTATCGTTCCTCTTAATGATATTTGGATTACTGCCAATTTTAAAGAGACTCAGATGGAAAGGGTGAAACCTGGGCAGAAGGTAAGAATAGTCGTGGATACTTACGCTGAGAAGGTTTTTTATGGAAAGGTGGAAAGTGTCCAAGCCGGCACAGGGGCTGTCTTCTCCCTCTTCCCGCCTGAGAATGCAACGGGAAACTACGTCAAGATAGTCCAGCGGATACCCGTCAAAATCATTCTTGACCAAGGTACAGATCCTTCCCATATTTTGAGGATTGGTATGTCTGTCGTACCGACCATTTTAGTTGAGCAGTAAACGAATAGGATCATCTCAAGATAAGTTTTGGGATGTTGAAAAAATCCGAAATCCGAATAACTAAATTCTTACCATTCACATAAGATTTCATTCGTGAGAACCGAGGGAAAGACAGGATGGGTATGAACAGGTGGATTGTTGCCATCACAGTCATGCTTCCTACCCTCATCGAGATCGTGGATACATCGGTCGTCAATGTCTCACTCGATCACATCCGCGGTAGTCTCTCCGCAGGAATCGATGAATCGACCTGGACGATCACCTCGTATCTCGTATCCAATGCCATCATCATCCCCATTTCTGGATGGTTGAGCAAGCTCTTTGGAAGAAAACATTACCTCATCTTCTCTATCTCCCTCTTTACATTCAGTTCCTTTATGTGCGGCTCTTCATGGAACCTCCAGAGCCTTGTATTTTTCAGAGTCCTGCAGGGTTTGGGGGGCGGCGCCCTTCAGCCCATCTCCCAAGCCATTCTTCTGGAAACGTTCCCGCCCCATCAGCACGGGATGGCCATGGCCATCTTCGGCGTGGGGATCATGTTCGGACCGATTATCGGCCCTCTTCTGGGAGGATGGATCACGGACAATTGGTCCTGGCATTGGATATTCTACATTAATGTCCCCATAGGAATCATCTCAATCCTGATGACCCTGTTTTTTATTATCGACCCTCCTTACATGCAACGAATAAAAATGAAGATTGATTACTGGGGGCTTTTGTTTTTAGCGATTGGCCTGGGGTGCCTTCAGATTGTCCTCGACAAAGGACAGAGGGAAGATTGGTTTTCGTCCGGTTTCATCACCTGGATGAGTTATCTCTCCATCTCCTCTTTGATGATGTTTATCTTCGTTGAATTCTTTGCAGAAAATCCTATCGTCAATTTGAGGACCTTTAAAAATATCTCGTTCAGCACAGGAAATATCATCATGTTCTTCGTCTTCTTCAACCTCTTTGGGAGCATTGTGCTGTTACCCATTTTCCTCCAGACGTTGATGGGATATACATCCTTCCTGGCAGGGCTGGCGCTTGGCCCGGGTGGCATCGCCACCATGATCGCCATGCCCATCGCAGGAAAACTCGTAACGAAGATCAATCCAAAGGCGGTCCTTGCTTTGGGCATTGCTGTCGCCGGTTATTCAGTCCATATGATGGGACAGTTTAATCTTCAGGTTGATTTTAATACCATCTTCTGGCCAAGAGTCGTGCTGGGTGTGGGCATGGGTTTTCTCTTCATCCCCCTTACAACCATGACCATGTCAAGCATCAAGAAGGAAGAGATGGGAAACGCCACTGGGATATTCAACCTTTTAAGAAACCTCGGGGGGAGCTTTGGCGTCGCCTTTATTACCACTATGCTTGCCAGAAGGGCGCAGTTTCATCAGGTGCACCTTGTGGAACATCTCACTCCTTTTGACAGAAACTTCCAGGCCGCTCTTCCCAACATTTCTCAGATATTGCAGGGCAGAGGGGTTAGTCCTTCCCTTTCTGATCAGGGGAGCTTAGATGTGATCTATGGCGAGCTGATAAGACAGGCATCCATGTTGTCATTTAACGATGCCTTTCACCTTCTTTCAACCTTGATGATTCTGATTCTTCCCCTTGTCCTGCTGATGAAAAAAGGGAAAGAAAGTATCTCAACACCGGGTGCGCATTAACCAGAAAGCGTCCACAAATTTGCACAGTGAAGCTCCCCGGCCACAGGCCGGGGCTTCCCGGGCACGCAGTGGCGAGAGGGTTACGAGCAAAGGAAATATCGTTTTAATTGTGCCCCTTGACCCCGCCTACAAGGCGGGGCTTGCGGGGCACTTGCCGGCCGAAGAAAAGTCGCGGTAACGGAAATAGTAGGCTCACCAGAAGGGCTGGATATTTTGCCTGCTCTTTCAAACTTTAGTGTATATCCCCCTGCTAAAAATGGTCACAAACTTGCCAAAATTTGTCTTAAAATAGTATTTTATTCGTCCCTTTATTTGTTAATATTCTTAAGTTTCAATATATTACAATTCTTGTTACTTGGCATAACAATTGCAAATAAATTGATCAATTCTATTTTGCCCAACATTTACGCTTACAAAAAAGTAAAGAATCAAATAACAATCTGGATCTTTTTTGGGTATAAGCAAAATGATGGAGTCTCCAGGAAAATTTCTAAGAAAAGAAAGGGAGACAAAAAATATCTCGCTGGAAGAAATCTCTAAGTTCACCAAGGTAAAGGAACACTATCTCAAGGCCATCGAAGAAGACAGATATGAACTTCTTCCTGCTATCCCCTACGTTAAAGGATTCTTGAACGTTTATGCCAGATACCTCACCCTCAATCCCAAAGATATTGTTCTCCAATATGAAAATTATCTAAAGAGTCTGATCCCTCCACAGCCCACCGAGTTGCAATACCAGGCTCCACCGAAGAAAAAAAGTCTCAGAGCATGGTTTTTTACTCTTTTACTTCCGTAGCTATTCCTCTCATGACACTTTTCATCTAAAATCCCAAACGCCCACCTTGCTGATCGAACCTAAATCCGCCTCATTGCCCCCAATTTCATTCACTCCAACAATCTTGCGGGAGGCAGGAGTATAAACAACAATTGATGCGGCTCAACATTGTGATTTTTCACGATTGGAGAAGTTGGTCAGCTAACAGCAATCTGTACGGTTAGCACCTGGAGAACATTCGGAAGGACACCTTGATCTTTCTTCGGAATCGATCGTGCAACAGCAGGAGGATTTTTTTCGCCCCAGCATGCCGTTGATCACGGCTGTTGCACAGCCCACCCCTGAGCGCACATTGAGAGCATCGGCAGGACAATTTCGGGCACAGGCGCCACATTCCATACAGGCATCTCGATTTGCGATCTCAATTTTGCTATTTGTCAGGCTGAGAACGGCATGGGGACATACCAAGATACACATCCCGCACCCCATACATTTTTTTTGATCAAGCTCTAATGTGACAACATCTCTAAGATAAATCAATGGATTCATCATTTGAACTCCTTATGCGATGAAGTTTGATCCGAGCCAAAGAACAAGACCTGCCATTCCAGCCCCAATTTCAAGCGGCAAAGCCCACCGCATTTCTTTTCTGACTCCGGAGAGAGAGGTAAAAGTGGAAGCCCCCGTGAAATTCATCGCCAGATAAGTCGAGGCCGCAGGTATAAAAAAGAGCCAAGCCAATATTTCGAGACGGCCCGCCCACGTGACCCAATCATTCCAGCAAAAAACCATGAGGGCTGCAACGCCGAGAACCCCTATGCTGAAGCCTTTGACTGAAAAGGCCCTGCCCGGCAGCCATGGCAGCAATAAGGGTGTTAAGACTGCACCAACCACAATGGCAGTCAGGATGGCCAGAACAGAGAAAAGGCCATGGCCGAAGGCATTCGTCCAGCCTTCTCCTGACTTCCCAAATAAAGCCAAGAGAAACAGGATAGGGATAACAATCATACCCACCTTCAGGGCTAAAATAAGTTCCATCGGTATGAGCGCGATTCGCTCCAAGGTCTTAAAGGTCTTGAGCCTCATCTCTGGCGTCGCCTTAAGTCCGGCTCCCAAGAAAGTTGGAAGATCGGTCGCCCGGATGGGGCCATAAATGACTTTAAAGCCGGACAATTTCTTGACATGGTGAGCTGCAATTCCCGGACCCGACAACTGGGGCAAAATCAACTCCTGATGCGAAACGATCTGGCTTAGGCCACTCGATTTGATTCGTCCAACAAGTTCCATCATCCCGAAGGTCCCTTTCCCCGAAGCACACCAGACATTGATACCTCCCGTATCCAGGACCAGTATCCACATGTTCCGGCCTGGCAATGCCTCACGGAGCTTGTCAAAGCTCATCTTATAATTGGCTGTCACCAAAACCGGCGATTGCTCATTGGGCTTTCCCAAGGCATAAAGACCGGGTTCGATGGTGTAATGCATTCGGCCTATTCCCCAGCGAGCCTTAAAAGTTCCCAGATGGTCTGCCCATGCAAGCGATGACGAAGCCTGAGGCACGGGACCAACTGAGGTTTGGATCAAGCCGATGACAAAGGGTTGCTTGAAGCTAGGAAGGCTCAACTGAGCCCCTCCACTTGACGGTCAACAGCTTGTATTTTTAGGGTGATTGTTTTGTTGCGTTGATAGGTAATCTTTTGCCTCATCCATGAGAACTCTCCTGTACGGTGAAATGGCAGGATTGCCATTTCCAAAATTTGCGTCTGATATTAGGTTGTGGCGATGTCTTTCATCATCGGGCCAAGAAAATCCTTCACACGCTCTGCCAGATATTCTGCCTTGATCAAATAGATACAGCAAATCTCCTCGCCTTTATCCCAGCTGACAATGGCCAGCTTATCCCCTGGGCGAATATTTGCCCTATCTCTCAATTCCTTAGGAAGCACCATCTGCCCTCGTTCATCGACACTGATGATCGATTCGACTTTACAACAGCTCATTCCCTTGTCTAAAGCTGAGCACGAAGATACCTTTTGATTTTTTCTTGACATCTCACGCCCTCCATTACCATTAATTCCGATAATTACAAATAATCAGAATTATCAGTTAATACTGATATTAATCTATTAAAAAGCCTTTGTCAAGGACAAAGTCGTAAATCTTTGGGGCTGAGGGTATGCAGGAAGTTCATCCCGACCTCTGCACCATAACTGGAACAGGGTTGGGATGGATAACCATGAAACCTCAAGTTTCTAAGAGAATCAGATCGGGGTCTTCGAGGCGGGCAATCACTGTATTGAGAAAGCGGGCTGCTTCAGCACCATCCACCACCCGGTGATCGAAG
>CAZEKS010000146.1:0-5978 GCA_964512795.1 uncultured Syntrophaceae bacterium | reverse complement strand
CGTCTGTGGATCTCTAAAGAGATACAATTTTACCCACTCACTTACGCGAAGACCCAAAAAACATTAAGCGGAGCAGTTGACAATCTGCAAGGAGACCTCTCCAATACTGAAATTCAAGATGGTATAAGAGTATTTTTCAGCCCACGGAAATCACTCAATATGCTTCAGCAGTTTGCAAACCTGATAGATGAGGCAACAGAAATAGTGTGCTGTATTTACCCTTTCAATATAGATAAGAGATTTCAAAAGGTATTTCAGGAAGACAAACCCTACATCCGCTATATTTTGCTGGACTCACATAAAAATTATAATACGTTCCAAACCAATGACAAGGATGTAGAGGTGACAGCAGGTTCTTACATCAAGTCACCCATAGACCAGTGGCTGAAAGAGACGTATAGTGGGGCCATCATCAAGCGTGGCATTGACTATGTTCATAACAAAATCATCCTAATTGACTCGCTGAGTGGATCTCCAACAGTGATCACTGGATCAGCCAATTATAGTGAGAACTCCACGACCAAAAATGATGAGAATACGCTCATGATCAAAGGCGACAAACGTGTGGCAGACATTTATTTTACCGAATACGTCAGACTATTTGACCATTTTAGTTTCAGGGAATGGATTAATGAAAATCGTGAAGACTTCAAACCTTTTTTGGATGAAACAGGAAGCTGGATTAATAAGTATTTCGATAGTAATGAATACCTCAGTGTTAAAAGAAAGAAGGTATTTAAGAATATGGTAGTTTAGCATTCTGCTGTTTTTGCCTCCCCCTTATTGATTTTTTTCAACTGCATTAAGAGGATTTAGGACAGTTCAATCGGCATAAGATCACATATCCCTGTAATCAACGATACAAAGAACTTGTAGTTAAAAACAGGGGAAGAAACTGAGGTTATGAAGTATCAACCATCAGCATTCAGACTTGGTCCGGAGGTGAAGGATAGAAAAGTTGTCATGACAGAGTCGAACATGAAATTCCAATAATTCAGAAGGGCGGCTTGATTTAAAAAAAGTGATTATGAATAATAATTAAAAGAAAGAAATGGAAAGGAGAATAGTGAATGAAAGCGATCGTGGACGAAGAAACCTGTATCGGATGTGGGCTTTGTGCAGAGACTTGCCCAGAAATTTTTGAAATGAATGATGATAAGGCCCGTGCCAAAGTGGATGAGGTTCCTGAGGTTGCACTGGAGTCCTGTAAAGAGGCCGCTGAAAATTGTCCGGTAGAGGCCATCGAGATGAAAGAATAACCTCTTCAGCCAGAATAAAAAAAGGAGCACTCCGTATCCAATCATGGAGGCTCCTTTTTTTATTTCCTTTTAGAAAATCACTCAAAATATTCTTTGATTTCCTTATAGCGTTTCGGATCTCTCAATCGATCGAGGGCTTTCGCTTCGATCTGCCGAATCCTCTCCCGACTGAGACCGAACTGCCTGCCAATTTCTTCAAGAGTACATTCCCCGTCTTCTCCAATGCCGAAACGGAGTCGGAGAATCTTTTCTTCTCTTGGAGAAAGGCCGGATAAGAGCTTCTGGATTTGATGGGTCAAATCTTTTTCGAGCAAGGAATCACTGGGAGAGAGCCCCTTTTCATCAGGGATCAGATCTTCAAGAGTACTATCCTCTTCTCCAATAGTCATATCAAGAGAGATCGGTTCTTCAATGAGATTGAGAATTTTCTCCACATCGTGCAGAGGAATTCCGCTATCCTTTGATAATTCCTGGGAGGTGGGCTCCCGCCCCAACTTCTTGACCAGATCCTTGAAGGATTTCATCAATTTCCCTTTAATCTCAAAAAGATAGTTGGGAATTCGAATCGTCCTCGATTTTTCTGCAAAGGCCCTCAAAATGGCTGCCCTGATCCACCACGAAGCGTAGGTACTGAACTTAAAGCCCTTGGTATAATCGAACTTAACCATGGCCTGGATCAGGCCAAGATTTCCCTCCTGGATCAAATCCAGGAAAGAAAGCCCCCGATTGGCGTATCGTTTTGCGATACTGACTACCAAGCGTAGATTGGCCTGGATCAATTCATTCTTTGCCTGTTGAAGATCGAGAAGCGCCCGTCGATATTGGTTCGACGTCTCCTTATAAAGAAGATTTTTCTGTCTCATCTCTGAAGGAGCATGTTTTGATTTTTTCCCATTCCTCCCGTTCTTGCCCTTTGATTTATATCCCTGCTGTGTATGGGTACGTTTCCCCCCATTTTTAGGGCCCGCAGGAGGATATAATTGCGTTCTTAGGCGATTGGTCTTTGTCTCGAGAATCCTGACTTGACGCTCACCCTCTTTAATCCTTTTTGCCAATCGAACCTCTTTCTCCGGGGTAAGAAGAGATATCTTTTCAAGGCCCTTTAAATATTCCCACGTGATATCCTGAGGTTGAAAAATAATTTCTTCCTGGGGAACCGGCTCAGTTGAAATTTCTTCCTCTTCCTCAACCACTAATTCGGCTTCATCCGGCTGAAGATCAAAATCCTCTATTGTCTCCACCAATTCACTCTCTATGTAAGGAGTGGATTGGATGGGTGGAATGGAGGTCGGGGGTTCAGCAAAAAGGGACGAGGATTGAACAGGCTCAAGGGTTAAATCCTCTCCTTTCTTACTTGTTGTCTTATTATTTTTCACAGGTACTTTACCCCTTTCTTATTAGAACAAAAAACCCTCTCCATTCTTAGTCCATGGAAAGGGTGAATTTATTCAATTTTACTTTCCCCAAAAACCCTAACCAGTAGAATGGTCCTTTCTATATTTTATATTCAACTTATTGCCCTTTCCTCATTCTCTATAAATATAATATATTCAAATTGAAAAGCTTTGTCAAGCATTATTTTTGTGTAAATTACTAATTATTATCAATGACTTACGAATTAAAATGTTAATATCACTATATTCATATAGGATTAATTCCAAATTTTATGTGAAAAAAATAATAAACTGACTTGAGTTTGAAACACCCCCTTCGAGATATGAGAAGAAAATAAACTCCTTGTGTTAAGCTGCGCTCTATAGCGCGCCTGCCTTCGCGAGGCCCGCTTCTGCGGAAAAGCCTTCAGCCGGGGAATCGAAGAGTTGACTTTGGGTAGGGCATCTATTATAAAATTTAGATCTAATTCCTCCTTGCGGGATGCAGTCCTGCCTGCCGCAGGCAGGTATTCATTTCCATTTCCCCTTTCTAAAACGGGGTTAAGAGAATGCCTATGGGATATGTGGATCTCCACCTTCATACAACCGCCTCTGACGGGGTGCTAAGCCCATCGGAGATCGTGAGATATGCAAAGGCAAAAGGACTTCAAGCGATTGCCATTACTGATCATGATACCATCGAAGGGTGTGAGGAGGGATTGTCAGAAGGAGAGAGGATTGGTTTCGAAGTGATCACGGGAATTGAAATTAGTGCAGAACATTCACCTGGTTCCATGCATATCTTAGGGTTTTTTCTCGATATCCATCATCCTTTTATCAATGAGAGGTTGGAATTTCTCCAGAAGGCCAGGGCAGAAAGAAATCCGAAGATTGTCGAAAAATTGAATGGATTAGGGATGGATATCACCTTTGAAGAAGTACTGAGAGCCTCTGGGGGAGGGCAGGTTGGGAGACCCCATTTTGCCAATGTGCTCTTAGAAAAGAAGTATGCCAGAAGTTTTCAAGAAGCGTTTGATCGTTTTCTGAAAAAGGGAGCCCCAGCCTATGTGGACAAATTCAGATTTACATCGAAAGAGGCTTTGCATTTTATCAACGAAGCCAAAGGAGTGGCCGTGCTGGCTCATCCCAATACCCTCGGAATGAATAGGTACTCAGAATTGGAGAAACTTATCCTTCAACTCATTGGGGAGGGACTTAAAGGGATTGAGGTCTATTATCCTGAGCACTCTGCAACGGATACGGCACAGTACAAAACCCTTGCCAAAAGATACGATCTTTTGTCGACAGGGGGGACGGATTATCATGGAATGGAGAAAAACCAATTGGACATCGGAGTAGGTAGGGGAGAGATGAAGCTTCCTTACTCTATCGTGGAGAATATCAAGGCAGTTCGGAATCGGTCTTTATCATGGAGGTAAAGACTTGGTTATCCTTTTATTGATCGTTACGACTTTGTTATGGGGATCGACCCCCATCCTTGAAAAAATGGGTTTGGCAAAAGTGGATCCTCTAATTGGCGTCACCATTCGAAGCGCCATCGTCACAGCAGGCCTCTTTTTGCTCACCTTTCTATTGGGGAAAGGCAGGGCGTTGATTGAATTGGATGGGAAGAGTATTCTTCTCTTTGGGGCAAGCGGCATGATGGCCGGCCTTTTTGGCATGTGGACTTATTACAGCGCCTTGAAAATGGAAGCGACCTCTAAGATCGTTCCCATTGCAGCCTGTTACCCTCTGGTGACTGCCCTTCTGAGCGTTTTGGTTCTCAAAGAAGGGGTAACCATTCACAGAATTATTGGAACAGCCTTGATCGTCTCGGGAATCTGGCTGGTTAAATAACCCCCTTACCCTTCCCCTCTCCCCCGAGGGGAAGGGTAAGGGGAAAGACGGAGGAGAATATGAAGAGACGGAAAAAAACGAATCGCTTGAAAGCAGCCTTGAAAAAGAAAAATATTAAGCACTCCTTGAGAAAGTCTAAAGGAGAAAGAAAGTATCCAACCTAATCAAAATAGTAATGTGACTCGTGTCCGTGCCTGCGCGCTGTAGCGCTTCGGCGCGCAAGCGTGATTCGTGACCGTAACCCACGAATTTCCATATTTCGTTTGCGGCAAACCCACCATGGCCGATTTTGAATACCCTCGGCTCATCTTATCAGACCCTGAAGGGAATATCTTTGATCATCCCTCTTTGAACCTGTTAGGTCGATCTGGAGATCGGTTTCTCCTCCCCCCAGCATCAGAATTAGTGCCCCTGCCTAAAGGGAGTCAACTCTTTACTTTACCCGGAAGGGTTCCAATCGGATGGGATGAAGAAAAAAGATCTTTTGTCCCTTCGAGAAAAGTCAGATTGGGGGAGAAAGAGGTGGAGGCTACAGCTGTGGCTGCTTTCCTTCCACCAGGATATATCCGCACCTTCCTTCCTGCCACACAATGGGGACCCAAAGCGCCCACCCTTCCACTTTGGGCCTACAGTGCGGTGGGTTGGAAAGATGGGAAATTTTGGGCGCCAGGATTATTCATTGACCCCGATCCCCATTGGGACCCAAAATATTTTGAGAACGATCGCATTTTAAAAAGAAAAGTGCACACCTTTCTTAGTAGAAATCCTAAAAATCGCCTCTTTCAACAACTTTCCAGGTGTGCCTTGGAATATCACTGCTTTGCGGCAAAAAATGTTTTTTATCGAAGATGGGAATGCCCATTGCCTACTTCCCCTTCATGCAATGCAGATTGTTTGGGTTGCATCTCCCTACAACCCTCTGAATGTTGCCCGGCCTCACAAGAGAGGATCAATTTTGTTCCTACCGTAGACGAGGTTCTGGGTGTTGCCTTGCCCCATCTGGAAGAGGCAGAGGATGCGATCGTCAGTTTTGGTCAGGGTTGTGAAGGAGAACCGTTGACCCAATGGAGGCTTTTGGAAAATTCGATATTGAAGCTTCGAGAAAAAACCCCTCAAGGAACGATCAACCTCAATACCAATGGGAGTTTTCCAAAACGGCTGGCGAAGCTTTGCGACGCAGGGCTTGATAGCGTTCGTATCACGCTCAACAGTCCCCATTCAAAATTCTATAAACGCTATCACAGGCCAAAGGGTTATTCTTTTGAGGAAGTGGTGGATTCCTTGGTTCAGGCCAAAGGAAAAGGGATCTACGCTTCGATTAATCTCCTCGTCTTCCCAGGGTTCACAGACAGAGAAGAAGAAGTAGAAGGATTGATAAAACTGATCAGGGAAACGAACCTCGATCTGATCCAGATGCGAAACCTCAACATCGATCCAGACCTTTATCTCCAGACCATGGGAAGAGGTGACGGGATAGGTATCTCTAAGA
>CAZEKS010000145.1:0-6026 GCA_964512795.1 uncultured Syntrophaceae bacterium | reverse complement strand
GCGCCTGCCTTGGGAGCAGGAGGTCGGCCGTTCAAATCGGCTCGCCCCGACCAGTATTTTAGTTCCTTGCAAGCCCAATTAAATAAAACCTCGTTCCCTGATCCCCCCACGTCCATCAAAACTCGATCAATGGTTAAAATGGTTTCTCCAGATGGACCATTTCACTCAGTTTTTGGGAAACCTCCGAAAGCAGGCAGTACCCCCCTTTTCTTAAGGAGAGATACCATCTTCAACACTTCATCTTTATTATCAAACTTCCCAATCATCACACGATACCAAGTCTCTCGGGACGATACTTTCCGAGGAAAAATCTCCATTTTTTTCCCCTTTAATTGTGGTTCATTGCTATAGAGTTTGGCAGGATCTGGAGTCTCAAACGTTCCGGCATGAATTTTATAAGTATGATCAGTGTATGGGATGATCAATAGTTCTTCAGTGATATGGGGAATCCTAATTTCTTGGTCGACCATAATGAGATGGACATTGGTAATCTCTGGGTTCAACTCTAAGAGTAAATCAATAAGGGTTAAATCGACCCTCCCATAATATTTTTGCGTTAGTTGGGAGACTGTTTGCCCTTCTTTTACGGCAACCACTTCCTTCAGTTTATATTCTCGATCCATGACGGCAATCGAAGCAGAAGGTGGAGTAGTCTGATAAGAGGTTGACGCGGAGGATGGTTCGGTATGGGCATAAGGACTTATAATAGATTTGATGCCCAACATTTTGGCAGGTCTTTGGTATAAGTTTCTGTGGATCAGAAGAAAGAGCCCTCCCATCAAAAATAAGAATAAGATGATCAGGGGAGTTTTGTTTAGAAAAAATCTTAATCTAAAGGGGGATGTACGAAATTCATTAATAGGGACGGATGAGGGGGGGGTGGTCTTTTGCAGGCGTGGCCCCTCCATATCCTTTATCACTTCATGAACGATACTTACATCGATCTTTTTCTTAAATAAACGGTAACCGGTCAGAAAAGCATTATCACATAGGGTGTTAATAATGCGTGGAATTCCTTTGGCATAGTGACAAATCACGGAGACAGCTTCCGGGGTAAACGTTTCAAGGCTGCTGCTTCCAACGTATCTGAGTCGATGGTCGATGTATTCCTTGGATTCTTCTTCGCTCAATGCCTTGATTTGACACCTAACTCTTATCATCTGTTTGAGCTGTGTTAGACTTTTTAAATTGAGCTTGTCCTCAAGCTCAGGTTGCCCCACGAAAACGATCTTAATTGCCTTAGATTCTAGGTTAGAAAACATTTTAAGTTCTTCCATCACTTCTTCAGTAAGCTTTTGTGCCTCATCGATGATGATTACCAAGATTTCGTTCTTGGCAGCGATCTGAGTCGAATATTGAATAAATTGATCCCAAAGACCTTTCTTGTTTTTCTCGACAGCCCAGAGGTCCAACTCCCGAAGGATCATTCTTAATAAATCATTAAAAGAGACAGTGGTATGAAAAATGAAGATAGTTTTCACCTT
Source organism: uncultured Syntrophaceae bacterium (assembly GCA_964512795.1). Lineage (GTDB taxonomy): Bacteria > Desulfobacterota > BSN033 > BSN033 > UBA1163 > UBA1163. The sequence continues at coordinate 4,542 of CAZEKS010000145.1, read as the reverse complement.
CTCGTCGAGACTATTAAGCAAGGAATGAATGAGAGTTGTTTTACCCGTCCCCGCTTCGCCGACGATAGAAATAAAACCTCCTCGTTCTCTGATCCAATAAATCGCGGAGGCTAATGCCTTGCGAAGGCTAGGGGTGAGAAAGATAAATCTAGGGTCAGGAGTTAATTCGAAAGGCTTTTCTGAGAAACCAAAAAATTTAATATACATTATGTCACCTAATTATAAATCCTTAATGTTGCAAAAGAGTCATCAAGACAGACTCGGCTGGGACACTGAGCGGATATCCGGGAAGCCGCCGAGTTGCGGCGGGTAGTTTCCAAAAGCCTTGGGGCGGAATCGTTTGGATGTTAAGCACCACGGTCCATTGCCTTTGCTGGACTTCACTCCTGATAAAGTCGTCAATAACCCATTCAATTCCAACAAAACCCGTATTCCAAGGCTTTGGAAGTGTTTCTGGCGAGTCTGTCTAAGGCAACGATGAGGTGAAAAAACATGTATCTCTAAATATCCATCTTCTTTAAAGAAAATCGGGACTGAGTTCCCCCTGAATCATTGAAACACATTATCAAAAAAGGAATAATCCTAAGGAAGTTTAACCATGATTCTGGGATGATTTCTCCTCTCAACTACGACAATATCTTCTTAATATATTTAATAGTACGTTGTAAAGTGAGTTTATGATTTTTAAAACTTGGACAAAATGTCAAAGAATGAAAAAAATCGGTACTTTTCCGCTAAAATGGAGAAAAGTAAGGGAAGAAGGGAATCATTATAACTTAATAAATTCATTAAGGTTAAAAACCATTTATACGTGCGAATTCTCGATAGCTTTGAATTGGTATATTTTTTGCTCAATTTATAGCATACCTGTTTTAAGTAAGTGAAATGAAATTTACTTCTGCAAATTCAAATGGGTTTTAAGATGGAAGACCAAGACAGGAAAAAAATTATTATAATGCTGAGATGGACTGCCATCATTGTCACTTCTTACCTCATCCTATTTGGTAAAGGGAGGGTGACGAATCTCAATTTAAGTTACACTCTTATTATTATTTATCTCTTGTCAAATGTTTCGCTCTCCTTCTTTCCTAAGAAATGGTTTTCAAATTTAAAATTATTCTATCCGTTAGTCCTCCTTGACACTGGAATTGTCTCATTCGGAATGTATCTCTCGGAGAAGATGGTGACAGATTTTTATATCGTCTTTTTCTTGATTATCATCTTTGCATCGGTCAGTCGCAATTTTAAACTCTTGATGGTCATTGGAGGGATCACGGCACTTCTCTACGGGGCGCTCCTCTATTCATGGGGGCTTTTACTTAAGGAAGATAGCAGCAGTTATACCCTTCGCGTTCCTTTCATATTCATCATGACGGCTTTCTATGGGTATATCGTTCAAACCTTAACGAGGGAAAAACGCCAGGAGCTTACGATCTCCGAGGATAAATACCGAGGTCTTTTCGAGAATGCTAAAGAGGGGATCATCCTCTTGAGAAATCATCAATTACAGATTGCTGATGTCAACAGAGAAGTGGAGAAAGTGACGGGTTACATCAAGGGAGAACTCATTCAAAAGGAAGTCTTTGATTTATTCCCACCCGAGGAGATGGAGAAAGCAAGAGACTATTTTAAAGAAGTCGCTGAAATAGGGGAAGGAAGGACGGACTCTCTGTCGCTAATGAAGAAGGATGGGGTCTCGACGGAAGTGGATTTGTCTACTAAGAGAATTGATTTAGGAGATGAATCTTTCTATCAGATGATCTTTCGGGATCTGACCGAACAGAGGAAGCTTGAAAAGAAAATCAGACAAAGCAAAAGAAATCTCGAGGCCATCTTCGACGGTATTCGGGATCAGCTTTCCATACAGGCTCCTGATTATCAAATTCTCCGTGTGAATAGAGCGGTCGTTGAAAATTGCCAAACCACTTTCGAAAAATTGCTCAATCAAAAATGTTACGAGGCTTATTTTCAGAGATCGCAACCCTGTGAAAGATGTCCAGTCTCAGTGACCATCGAAACCAAACAACCCGCCACCTCGATCATGAAGAGTTCAGAAGGTAACACCACCTTGCAAATCTTCTCTTATCCCATTTTCGATGAAAAAGGTAATGTTTTATCGGCCATTGAATATATGAAGGATATTACTGAAGAGCAAAGGTTGCAAGAGCAACTCATCCAATCAGAGAAGTTAGCAGGGATAGGGATATTGGCCTCCGGTGTGGCCCATGAGATCAACAACCCTCTCAGTGGCATTATCGGGATGGCGGAGATTGCATTGGAGGAGGAAGATCCTACTAAAAACGAAAGTTATTTGAAGGATATCCTGGATTGTGCTCAAAGGATCAGCGAAATTGTTAAAGGATTGAGATCTTACTCTCGAGCGGCCAAGAAGGGAGAACAGGGTCTCGTAGATCTCAATGAAGTTCTTGAAGAAACCCTAAAGATGGTTCGCTTAGTGGCCCAAAAGACCACGGTGAAGGTGATCAAAAATTTTCAACCTGTTGAAAAAATACAGGCCAACATTGGCGAGATTCAGCAAGTCTTTACTAATTTGATCACCAACGCATTTCAAGCAATGGATGGGAAGGGTGGGAAATTGGTTCTCTCCACTCGATCGATAGGAGATTCGGTCGAGGTGAAGGTGAGCGATGATGGCATGGGAATTCCTCAAAAATATCTCAACCAAATTTTCGATCCTTTCTTCACAACCAAAAAACCTGGTGAGGGAACGGGCCTTGGTCTAAATATTGTTTATCGAATCGTGACCAAGCATGAAGGGACAATCGATGTGGAGAGCAAAGAGCAAATCGGGACAACCTTTACAATTAAATTTCCAATAAGGAGGGCTGAGACATGAGCAGAAAGATATTAATCGTGGATGATGAAGAAGTGATCCGAAAGTTTTTAAGAATCCATTTGACGAAATTGGGTTACGAGGTAAAGGAAGCCGCTGATGGAGAGCAGGCCATAGAACAATTAGGGGGAGACAATTTTGATCTTCTCATCTGTGATATCCTGATGCCGAAAAAGAACGGATGGGAAGTCATTAAAGAGGTCAAAGCAGATCCCAAAACGAAGGATATCCCTGTGATTATTCTGACGGCCAAGAATGAAGATACGGACATGTTTAAAGGATATGATATGGGTGTTAATTATTATATGACCAAACCCTTTACCAAAGCCCAACTTCTTTATGGATTGAAACTCATGTTAAATGAAACTCCAGAAGAGATAAGGGTGTAAGGATGTTATCTTTCATCCCCTTTCTTGACTAAATAGGCAGGAAAAAGTTCGCCTTTTTATTTAACTTGTGAGAATCTTCATTTACTCAAGGATCTTCACCTTTTTACAGAATCAAGTTTTCCCTAATTAAAATGTAATACTTTCCTGACAGACAAAAACTGAAATTAATAAAAATGTTTAAAGGGGGAAAGTCTTAAAAATCTAACTACTGTGAAGAGTTGTTAAATATTTTATTGACTTATTTTTTAAATTGATATAAATATACCTCCGTGCCCTCGTCACTATTAATCAGATATTGAAAAAAGAGGGAGAGGAAAACCTGGGAGGGAAATATCCGCTGGGTTTTGATCAAAGAAGAGGGGGAATTAGAATGAGAACGACCGCTCTTATTATTTCAATCATTCTCCCTTTGCTTTTTGGAACACAAATTCACTCTCAAACGGTTGTTCAAAACCTTTCTGTCTCTCAGCCATCACTCCGTCCACTCATCGCAACAGAACAAGAGGTAAAGCAATTCCTTAAAAACTATATCGAACGATATACGAGTAAGGATATTGATGGATTTCTTTGGCTTTTTTCTTTAAGAGCCGTCCAGAATCAGAAGGATGGGCTACCAGGCATCAGAGAGATATACAGCAATTTTTTCGATCAGACCCAAACACTCCATTGTCGCATCGAGGATCGGAAGGTAGAAATCTATGAAAATGCCGTAGAAGTAAAGGCCCATTACGAAATTGAGCAAATAGTGAAGAAAGGTGGGGAAAGGAAAGTCTGGAGAGGACGGATAAGGTGGGTTTTGATCAAAGAAGACGGAATTCTCAAGATCCTTTCCATTGATTATAAACACGAGAAGACCCCTTAAGGGAGAAGGAGACCGATAAGACTTCATAAGATCATTTTTGTTTTCTTTATGCCTTTCATTTCGATATACCCTCTTTCCTAAAAGGCGTAAGCCTCCCCCACTTGAAATCCCGATAGCTGTGACCGCGAAGGAAGCTCTTCAATTCATTGATGAATATGTAGCTCGGTTCATGAAACTGGATCTCGATCCCTTTAAGGGGTTTCCCTCTCCTACACCCTCTAACTGGCCGGAAAGTACCCTGCAATCAAATTTGGGATGAGGAGGGGTACAATATAATGTGATAGTTCATTCCCGGGAAGCTCCATTATTTTAGCGTGAAGCTTCCATTTTTCAGTCAGTTTTTGGAAAAGCACTTGTGAACAGAAATGTGACTCATAATTTTTATCTTCGTTGAAACTAACAGCACCTTAGGTACGTCCATGCGATACTTCAATGGC
>CAZEKS010000144.1:0-6032 GCA_964512795.1 uncultured Syntrophaceae bacterium | reverse complement strand
CAAAGGATGAAATGGACAGAGAATCTCCATTGTCTCTTTAAATATTTCCTGCAACTGAAGATCAATGGAACGGGTGGTGCGATGATAATAAACATTGGAATAGAGATAGAGACGGGCATTGAGAAACATGGCTAAGGCATCCATTCCTCTTTTATCCAAAATCAAGCCCTCTTTGCAAAAAGAGGTGTAGTAAAGGAGTCGCCTCCAATCCACTGGACCGATGGAAACACCGGTCATATAGGCATCTCGCAACACGTAATCGATATTATCGAAGGTAAAGATTCCTCGAAAGAGTTGCTGGAGGAAGTTCAACCACTTTGGATGTTTTCGTCCCTCCCTCTTTTGGGGCCTCTTAATCAGGAAGGCAATTTGTTCCGGATCAAGGATTTCTGTTCTTTCGAATGGACCGTGTGGACTTCGCCGAATGCCCTTTAATAAGGAAGACATTTTTTCTCGGATGATCTGTTGACTGATCTCCTCATGATTGGTGTTGAACCGAGAAAGATATTGCTCATCAAAGAAATGGCAGAAGGGGCCGTGTCCAGTGTCATGGAGAAGCCCGGCCAGGCGAAGGAGTTCATCTAAATAGGGAAAAGAGGGGAGTTCTGTTTTGAAAATCTTGAAGAGCGAGGGATAAAGCTGCTCAGAGAAAGTCCCTGCAACGTACATGGTCCCGAGGGAGTGTTGGAAACGAGTATGTTCGGCCGTGGGAAATACCCAGCGAGCGCTTTGCAGCTGGAAGATACGTCGAAGGCGTTGGACCCAGGGGCTGTCGATCATATCTCTTTCTGTTCTCTCCCCTTCGATCCGGTCGGTCATCACCATGTAATGATACACCGGGTCCGCGATCAATCCAGTTCCCTGAGTACCCTCTGCCTCTCTCGTGTCCCTGAGACCTTTTTTCATGAGTCATTGCCAGAAAGTTCACTCCCTTTTTCCTTGCCTTCGGAATGTTTAAACTTCACCTTTCCAGCAGCCACCTCCCGAAGAGCCGTTACGATGGGTCGGTTATCTGCATCGACTAATGCCTTGGCACCTTTCATGATCATCTTCGCCCTTCTGGCTGCCAAGATCACCAGTTCAAACCGGCTTCCTACCTTTCTCAGGCAATCTTCTACAGTGATTCTAGCCATCCTTTTCCTCCCATTCTCTTTTATTTTCTTCGAGAATCAAATCTTTACCCCTTCGACACCTTTCTGCAATAATGATCGATTTTAATTTCTTAACGGCATCCTCCATGCTATCATTGACAATCACATAATGATACCCATGGGCCTCTTCTATATCTCTTCTGGCATTTGACAATCGAAATTTGACCATCTCAAGAGAGTCCCCTCCCCTATTGACCAATCGTTCTTTTAGAACTTTTAAAGAAGGAGGCAGAAGGTAAATCAATACGGGTTGGCCAATCTCCTTCATGACCTTCTTCGCTCCCTGCGCATCGATATCGAGGATAAGGTCGACCCCTTCTAACTCCAATTTTTTAAAATCAGGCCGAGGTGTCCCATAACGGTTGCCCAACACCTCTGCCCATTCTAAAAAACTGTTTTTTTCCACCATTTTCTGAAAGGTGGAGTGGGAAACAAAATGATAGTCCTCCCCCTCCTTCTCGTTGGCCCGGGGCAAACGGGTGGTAAAGGACACAGAGAATTGAAGGCCTGGCAACTTCTGGATCACCTCTCTGACCAAAGTGGTCTTCCCCGCGCCTGAGGGCGCAGAAATAATGAAAATTAATCCCACTCCCCTTTCTCTCATCCCGTGTTCGAACCCAAAACCCTTTTCGTATACAAGACTCATTCGATGTTCTGCACCTGTTCTCGAATCTTTTCCAGCTCAGATTTTATCTCTACCACTTTATGGGAGATCTCTGCATCATTGACCTTGGCACTGACGGTGTTCACTTCCCGATGAATCTCCTGAAGTAAAAAATCCATTTTTCGACCCACCGGTTCATTCCCCCCTAACAGGGTGTTAAATTGAGCCAAGTGACTTTCTGCCCGGACAATCTCTTCGGTGATGTCCGTCCGTTCTGCCAGGAAGGCGACCTCCTGTTGAAAACGTGAGGGATCGATCTCCATCCCTTCCAAAAGGGATCGAAGCCTATCATGAAGCCGGGAGAGAGTGTCCTTGAGGCGGGAGGGAAATTGCTGTTTGATTATTTGCAACTGTTTAGCGATGTGCTCCAATCGTTGTTGGAGATCTTTGGTAAGGGATTCTCCTTCCAACCGTTTCATCTCGTCCATATTTTTAAGAGATTGCTTCAAGATCGGGAGAACCTCCTGCCAGTAAGGCTCTACATCTCCCAATTCTTCTTTTGCAGTAATCAAGTCCTTCGCCCCGGCTAACAAATTCAAGGTAATCTCATCTTTTAGTTGAAGCTTCTCCTTCAAACCATGAAGGACTCGATAATACTGTTGGGCAAGGTCGAGGTCTACACTGAGTTGAACCTTTTGCTCCCCGAGGTTGTCCAGCCTGAGTGAAACATCGATCTTTCCTCTCGACAGTTGGGATCGGATGATCTCCTTGAGGCGATTTTCGAAAAGGCTTAGACGTTTAGGGAGTTTGATGCTGATGTCACAATATCGGTGATTCACAGAGCGAGACTCCACGACCACCTTCCCCAAGGTCGTATCCCCCTCTGCCCTTCCAAAGCCTGTCATCGACTTCAACATGGTCGGCGTTCTCCCCCTCTCAGATCTTCCAAGTATTTTTTCCGAAATTGGTTAAAGAGCGTGATGACCCCCTTTTGTCGATAATCGGGATAGGTCCACTCCAAGGATTGAAAGGACTTATTCCGATAGATTAACGTTAAATCAGCATAAATGCCATCCCTGAGATAGGGTCGATGGGCATAGCCCTTGGTCGTGGCGAGGATTACATGTTCCAAACAGATGTATCCCGGGTCGATGTTGATTCGGCGATTTCCATGAAGAGTCGTATATATGTCTTCAAGGTGATTGGTGGCCCGTTTAATATCAGGGAGGATGGGGATAGAAATGAGGCGTTCGAAAGTAATGAAGTGACGGAAAAGAGGCTTTCCCATCTCCTGGGAGTAATAATCGGTAAAATCAAAGGGAAACCTTTCACTGACAGTGTCGGCCTCGCCATAGGTTGAAAGGAGGGCTTCCACTCCTTGATGAAAGATGTCATCTTCTAAGGCAATGAGGCTTATAAAGAGTTTAGCCGGTTCGGGTTCCTTGGTTTTGCCCATTCTTTTCGTTCTCTTTTTTCAGGTAGATGAAAAACTCCTTATTCCCTTTGGGGCCGAGCAGCGGAGATTCCGTGACACCCAGTATCTTCAGTCTCAGTCCCTGACTGAAGTTTGAAATTCTATTAATCACTTTTTCATGTAACGCCTTGTCCCTGACCACCCCTCCTTTGCCCACCTCTCCCTTTTCCACCTCAAATTGAGGTTTGATGAGGCTTAGAATGGCACCTTCTTTTTTAAGAAACCCAAGGAGGTGAGGAAGAAATTTTTCGATGGATATAAAAGAGGTATCAATAAGGATCAAATCTATTTCCTCTGGAACCTCCTCCCTCTGTAGATAACGAATGTTTCTCCTCTCCAGGTTCACGACCCTCGGGTCTTTTTGAAGTCTCCATGCCAGCTGTCCATATCCAACATCTACGGCATAAACCTTTTTTGCCCCTTTTTGAAGAATACAATCTGTGAACCCTCCCGTAGAAGCCCCTACATCCATCACGACCATCCCCTTGGGATCAATGCCAAACGCCTTGAGGGCCCCTTCCATTTTTTCGCCCCCCCGACTCACATAGGAGGAATCCCCTCCTTGAAGTTTGAGCTGCGCGTCTATATTTATTTGAATCCCAGGCTTATCAACCCTATTCCCTTCGACAGCAACTTTCCCTGCCATGATCAAAGCCCTGGCCCTCTCACGGCTTTGTACTATTCCTTTCTCTACTAAAAGTTTGTCGAACCGCTCTTTCCTCATCATCTCACAGGGATGACCTGGATAAGGTTTCCTGTCCTTTCCGACTGCCCTTCTTCAAACATCTTCTTTACCCCTTCAAAAACTCCATTCTCATCAATTCCATATTTTTCTCTGAGCAGAGCTTGTGGCCCATGTTCTACGAAGAGGTCGGGAATCCCTAAGCGCTTCACTTGAATGGAGATCAGGCCTCTTTCTTGAAAAAGTTCGAGCACCGCACTTCCAAAACCTCCCTGGAGAACATTCTCTTCAACGGTAAGGACTTTCCCGGTCCTTTTCGCCCAATCACATAGGAGGTTTCCATCCAGGGGCTTTAGAAACCGACTATTGACCACCGCTGCCTGAATCCCGGTATGCGCCAATTTTTCTGCGGCTCGCAGTGAGGGATAAACCGTGGTACCAATGGCGATGATGAGAATGTCCTGACCTTCTCTCAGAACTTCTCCTTTTCCAATGTCAATCGATTGAAGGGGCACCTCTCTCCTCACTCCTACCCCTCTCCCCCTCGGATACCGGAATGCTGCCGGGAAAGGGCACTCCATTGCGGTCTTGATCATATGCTGAAATTCATTTTCATCTTTGGGGACCATGATGATAAGATTGGGGATGTGACGGAGATAAGAGAAATCAAACAGACCATGGTGGGTCGGACCGTCTTCCCCCACAATTCCCCCACGGTCTAATGCAAAGGCTACTGGAAGGTTTTGCAGACAAACATCCTGAAGGACCTGGTCATAAGCTCTCTGCAAAAAAGTGGAGTAGATGGCGACCACAGGCTTCATGCCCTCGAGAGCAAACCCTGCTGCAAAAGTAACCGCATGCTGTTCGGCGATGCCAATATCATAAAATCGATCAGGAAACTGCCTTGCAAATTCCTCTAGACCTGTTCCGCTCTGCATGGCAGCTGTTACAGCGATCAGCCGCTTATTCTCCTTCGCTAATTGGCAGAGCGTTTCTCCGAAGACCTCCGTATAACTAGGAGGATTTTTTTGACCACTTCTAAGTTCACCCGTCTCGATGACAAAGGGTGGGACGCCATGAAAGCGGTCAGGATTCGTCTCTGCATGGTGATATCCTTTTCCCTTTTGGGTGATCACATGGACGAGAATGGGTCCCCTCAATTTCTTAATATTCTTAAACGTCTCAATCAGGTAATCCATGCGATGGCCGTCGATTGGTCCGATATATTGCAGACCCAATTCCTCAAAAAGAAGTCCGGGCATTAAGAGACCTTTAAGCGACTCCTCTGCCTGTTTGGCAAAACGAAGGACCGACTTTCCGATTCCTGGAATGGTTTCTAAAAAGCCCTTCATGTCATGACGAAAACGGTTTACGAACTGGCCGGTCATCAATCGGTTGAGGTAAGAGGAGAGAGCCCCCACATTGTGAGAGATGGACATCTCATTGTCATTCAGGATAACAATGAGATCTTGGTCAATATGTCCTGTCTGATTAAGGCCTTCAAAGGCAAGACCTGTGGTCATGGACCCGTCCCCGATCACGGCGATAACCCTTCCTTCTTCGCCTTTGAGCCTTCGGGCCTCTGCCATTCCAAGGGCTGAGGAGATAGAGGTGCCGCTATGGCCGGAATCGAATGCGTCATAAGGGCTCTCTTCCCTCTTCGGGAAACCACTGATTCCCTGGTATTGTCTCAGGGTGTGGAACCGATCTTTCCTGCCTGTTAAAAGCTTATGGACGTAGCTTTGATGGCCCACATCCCATATGATTTTGTCCTTTGGAAAGTCAAAAACATAGTGGAGGGCAGTGGTCAACTCTACCACCCCCAGATTCGAAGCCAGGTGTCCTCCGTTTTTTGAAACAATGGAGATGACCTCCTCCCGTATCTCATGACAGAGTCTCTCCAATTCTTCAGGGTCTAATTTCTTAACATCCTGAGAAGCGTTTATCTGATCTAATACTTTCTCCATTGGTCAATCTTCCTAAATCCGCTCACTTGAACTTTGATCTTTAACGTGTGACGTTGCTTTCCTTTTATTCTTCCTCTTCCTCCTCCGAGTCAGCCAGAGGAGGTTGCCCTGAGTTGATCGAAGGAGCTTGTCCTGAGCTTGCCGAAGGGTCAAA
>CAZEKS010000143.1:0-6071 GCA_964512795.1 uncultured Syntrophaceae bacterium | reverse complement strand
CGGGAGGATATCTACGCCCTTTCACGAGCGATTGATGATATCGTGGACTATGCCAATTCCACTGTGGATGAAATGGAGATTTATGAAGTATCCTCTGGAGAAAATCTTCAGGAAATGGTGGACATTTTGGGAAAAGCAGCCCGTGAAATTAACGATGCTGTCAAAATCTTAGAAACTTATCCCAAAATTGCCATGCAGCACGCCGTCAAAGCTAAGTCTTATGAGAATACCATGGAGAAGGCCTACCATACAGCCCTCGCCGATCTCTTCAAAGAGGCGGATACCGTCTATATACTGAAGATGAGGGAGATTTATCGACATCTCAATAATGCTGCCGATCGAAGTGACGAAGCGGCCAACATTATTTGCAGCATTGTGATGAAGGCAATCTGAGTTTTCTAAATCCAAATTTCAAAAAACCCAGTCTGCGCTGCCTGCGTGAGAAAGGGCGGACAGGCAAATGTCAAATGAATGCTAAAGGTCAAAAACAATATTTCGACAAGCCTTCGACTGAGCTCACGCCGAAGTCTCACCATGGTCTCATTCTGCAGCATTTTCAAACCGTCATCCTGAGCCAGTCGAAGGGTGGGCTTCGGATTTGATTTGACAATTGTGCTTTGGTATTTGATATTGACGATTCGGATTTGTTTCGAAATTTGAATTTTAAAATTGTATTGTTGAGGTCCTGAGTGAAGATAGAAACAGAAGTATTGATCGTCGGAGGCGGCGCAACCGGTGTCGGCATCTTGAGGGATTTGTCGTCGAGAGGAATCCCTTGCATTTTGATTGAAAAGGGGGATTTTGTCTCCGGTGCCTCGGGTCGAAATCATGGGCTCTTCCACAGTGGTGGAAGATATGTTGTCTCGGACCCTGAAGCGGCACGCGAATGCATTGCTGAGAATAAGATTCTTAGAAAGATTGCTCCTCACTGTGTTGAAGAAACAGATGGCCTTTTCATTTCCCTTCCCGAGGATGGTCTCGATTTCAGAGATAAATTTCTGCGAGCCGGTGAAGAGGTAGGAACTCAAACCACTCTTCTCACCCGGGATGAAGCCCTTGAATTAGAACCCAAACTCAATCCCAGTCTTCTCAGTGCCGTGAAGGTGCCGGATGGAGCGATTGATCCGTTTGCCTTGGTTTTAGAAAATGCCAAAGATGCAGAGGGACATGGAGCAAAAATCCTTCTTCATACAGAAATTATTTCGCTCATTTTAGACGGAGATAAAGTAAACGGGGCGAAGGCAAAAGATCTCCTCCAGGGCGAGGAATACTCCATTGAGGCTTCCTACATCGTCAATGCCACAGGAGCCTGGGCAAATCAATTTCTCAAACTCGCCGGCCTTCGCATCAACATGGCCCTCTCTAAGGGATCTTTACTGATCACCAACCGGAGGCTCACTCATCGAGTCATCAATCGCTGCAGACCCCCCTCGGATGGCGATATCGTCGTCCCAAACCATACGGTATCCATTCTCGGAACCACCTCCATTCGTTGGGAAGAGGTCGAAAATTTCGAAGTCACTCCCCAAGAGGTCTCCCTTTTAATTCAGGAGACATCAAAGATGATCCCTGCCGTTAAGGAAACCAGGTTTATCCGGGCTTATGCAGGCATCAGGCCTTTATTTCAATCCGAGCAGAGAGGGGATGATCGTGCCATCAGTCGAGGATTTATGCTCATCGATCATGGGAAAAGAGATGGGATAAAAAATTTGATCACCATCACCGGGGGTAAATTGGTGACTTATCGGCTGATGGCAGAAAAAACTTCTGACCTCATCTGCCAAAAGATGGGATGGGATGTCCCCTGTTCCACCCATTTAAAACCGCTTCCCGGTACAAGCCAACCCACCCATCTAAAAGAAAGATTAAAACAATTCTCAACAGATCGAGGAGAGACCCTTTGCGACTGCGAGCTGGTTCAAAGGAAAGAAGTTGAAGAGTTTTTGAAGGAAGGGAAATTAAAGGACTTTCAAGATATCCTTCATCGGACACGTCTCGCCAAAGGGACATGTCAAGGGGGTTTTTGTGTCTATCGCTTTTTTGGAGTCTTACACGATTTAAGATTGATAGAAGGAGATTCCAATAAATTATTAAGAGGATTTCTTGAGGAGCGATGGAAAGGGATTCGCCCCATTCTCTGGGGGGCAGCCATGAAAGAAGAGGAATTGATTGAATCGATCTATAAAGGAATCTTCAACCTTTGGCCGCCCCCATAGATGAGGGCGCTACAATAATAATCACGTAGCGTCGGCATTTACTGCCGACGGCACTCAAAAAAAACCATGCATTACGATCTCATCGTCATTGGAATGGGACTTTCAGGGCTGATGGCTGCCAAAACGGCTGCTGAAGCTGAGCAAAAGGTCCTCATCGTCGGAAAAGGGATGGGCTCTCTCTACCTCTTTTCCAATACGATCGATCTTTTGGGAAGCCTCCCTAAGAGAAAGAAAGCAGGAGAAGGCCTTTCCCAATGGATAAAAGATCATCCCAAACATCCCTATTCTAAAATGGGCCCGGGAAAAATTGCGGAAGCCCTTTCTTCCTTTTCGTCCCTCTTTCCACCTCCTTATTCTTTTCAATCGGTGGGCGAAGGGAATTGTTTGATCCCAACAGGTGCGGGAACTTTTCGACCCACTTATTTCATCCCAATAACCATGCTTGGAGGGACCTCACTCAATGAAGGGCATACGCTTATCGTAGGGTTTAAAGGCTTTAAGGATTTTTATGCCCATTATGTGGCTGATCAACTTAAGTGTCGAGGCGCTGCCCTCACCCTTCCTGATTTCCCGGATCAGGAAATGACAGCGACTGCCCTGGCAAGGTTAATGGAAAAAAAATCTTTTAGAGAACACATCGGCAGGGAGATTAAAAAACAACTCCATCATGAAACCCAGGTTGGTTTTCCTGCCCTCTTAGGAATGCGCAATCCCATTCAGGTCAAGGAAGACTTAGAGGAAATCCTGAGCGCTAACGTTTTCGAAATCCCTATCCTTCCCCCATCGATTCCGGGAATAAGAATCTTCAATCGCTTTAGAGAATGGCTGATCCAGAAGAGGGTCACTTTTCTCCCGGGCTATTCCGTTTCTAAGGCGATCATCAAGGGGAAAAGGTGTGAAGGGATAGAAATGAGTCACCCTCCTGTGATCACTTCCTATTCTGCTGATCGCTATATCCTGGCCACAGGCCGCTTGATGGGAGGGGGGCTGGTGGCCAGCAACGAGAGGATTTGTGAACCGATCTTCAGTCTACCTGTTACTCAGCCCAAATCACACGAGGATTGGCTCGGAAAATCATTTTTTAACAATCTTCCCCATTCCGTGCATGAAGCGGGCATTTTGACCGATTCGTCATTTCGGCCAACCAACGAAAACGGGAATCCCATATTAGAAAATGTATGGGTGGCGGGTTCGATCTTGGCCCATCATCATTGCATAGATGAAAAATCGAGGGAAGGGATTGAGATCGCTACAGGCTATATGGCAGCCAAACATGCATTAGGTACTCATAAGTGAAGCTCGACGGCGGATAGCAATAATTTTTTTTAGAGGACGTCTTAAATTCGAAGCACCTGCCTGCGCGAAGCCCCGCCTTGCGGGGCGAAGGCAGGCGAAATCCGAAATCTCGTCGGCAATAAATGCCGACGCTACATCTCCTGAAATATATGGCGGTAAAAAAAGAAACCTGGCCTAAAAACAACTTGGATGTTTGTATTCGTTGTGCTACCTGTATGGCGGTCTGCCCTGTTTCACGGGTGACCCCACAATTTCCAGGGCCCAAACAGGCGGGCCCCGGTGCCGAACGATTTCGAAGTCCGGGTGAACCTTCTGTGGATAAATGGATTGACCTTTGTATCGGTTGCCATCTCTGCGACATAGTCTGTTCCTCTGGGGTCAATATCTCAGAACTGAACCTCATCGCTAAGGCAAAATATTTGGATGAGAGGGGAAGACCCCTTCGGGATTGGCTTCTTACCCATTCCTATCTTTTTGGTTGGCTTGGATCCCTTCTGTCCTCCCTCGTTAATCTTATCCTCAGAAATCCCTTGATCAAATGGATGATGGAAGCTATTTTAAGGATAGACAGAAGGAGAGAACTCCCCAGCTATGAATCTCCCACTTTCAGACAATGGTTTAAAGAGCACCACTCTAAGGGCAGTAAAAAAGTTGCCTATTTTTATGGCTGCTATACCAATACCAATGAGGTCGATGTCGGAAAGGCAACGGTTCAAGTCCTCGAGGCAAATGGGTTTGAAGTCATCCTCCCTCCCCAGCGGTGCTGTGGCATTCCCATGCTCGGCAATGGAGATTTTAGAGGGGCAAGGAAAATGGGTCTTCATAATGTCCCTTCCTTGCTTAAGACGATTCGCTTGGGTTCTGACATCATCTTCTCTTCATCCAGTTGCGGTCATATGATAAAACATGAATATAGCCACTTGCTTTCCATCCCCGATGCAGAGGAGGTGGCCGAACATTTTTTTGACATCTTTGAGTTTCTAAGGAATTTAATAGAATCGAATGGTTTCAATGTCCATTTGAATGAACTGCCCTTGAGAGCAGCCTATTTTGCCCCATGCCATTTAAGAACTTTGGGGATCGGTCTTCCAGCCCTTGAGATTCTCCGACTTATTCCAGGTCTTAAGATTGATAATATCGAGGCAGATTGTTGCGGAATGGGAGGAACCTTTGGTTTCAAAAAGGAAAAGTATGAAATATCTCAGGAGATCGGAAGAGATTTGGCAGAAGCAATTGATCGTCTGAAGCCGGAGATCGTGCTTTCTGACTGCGAGGGCTGTCGCATGCAAATCCGGCATCTCACCGGCCTGAAAGTCCTTCATCCCATCCAGGTCTTAAGAGATGCACTGATCTCAAAATAAAAGATGGGAAGGTAAGGGGATAAGGAAGTGGGGTGAAAGAATTAATGATGTCGTCAGGATCTAGGGAGTTGGTGAAAAAATTCCCCTCATCTCCTCATCTCCTTACCTCCTTATCACTCTACCAACAAGTTCTCAACGTCAGCGATGCTTTGAAAGACAAAGTCAGGTTGATTGGAAGTATGTTTTACCCCTTTGAGTGTTTCTTCATCGGTAACCCCGGTCAAAACAATCCCCGTAGCAATGCCAGAATCCTTCCCCATTTTGATATCGGTCTCGAGGCGATCCCCAATAAGAATACAATCTTCGGGTCTTAAACCCAGCACATCCAGGACAGCTTGAATCATGATGGGAGAAGGCTTCCCCACAATAACCTCCACTTTTTTTTCCGTCACTGCTTCGATGGCTGCAATCATCCCAGCGCAATCCGGGATTTCTCCCCCTTCTACTGGACAGGTTCGGTCGGGATTGGTAGCCACAAAATGGGCTCCCAGTTTGATGGCCTGGAAGGCAATATTAAGTTTTCCATAATCAAATGTCCGGTCAAACGCCACAACCACATATTCGATTTCTCTTGGCTCATCGGTGATTTTGAAACCGGCCCTTCTCAACTCCTCAATAAAAGGAGTCTCCCCTACTACAAAGAGTCTGGCCTGAGGGGCAATCTTTTTGAGATAATTGACCATCACGAAAGTGGAATTGATCACTTCATTAGGCTGAGTTGGGATGCCGAGCCGGGTCAGTTTGGAGGCATAATCCTCCCTTGTCTGGATTGGTTTATTGGAAAGAAAGACAACCTTCTTTCCCTTCTCTCGCAGAAGCTGGATGACCCGATCTGCGCCCGGAATGAGCTTATCGCTGAGATAAACCGTCCCGTCCAGGTCGAAGATAAATCCTTTAAACATCCTTCACCCTTTTTTCTATCCTCTTTAGAAATAAATATGAACCTTTTGTATTAAATAGAAAGCTAAGCTGGCCATCACTGCAGAGGCCGGAATAGTGATAAACCAAGCCAGAATAATACTTTTAGCCACTCCCCATCGAACGGCTGAAATCCTCTGACCCGCCCCCACGCCCATGATGCTGGAAGAGACGACATGTGTCGTAGAAACTGGACCTCCGGCCAATGCAGCTCCTAAAATGACTGCTGCCGAGGAAGATTGAGCACAGAAGGCATGAACGGACCTCAGGCGATAAATTT
>CAZEKS010000142.1:0-6093 GCA_964512795.1 uncultured Syntrophaceae bacterium | reverse complement strand
CTATCATTTCGATGGCCATCCTTGCCTTCTCCAGCAGCTTACAGATGTTTATTCTAGTTGCAATCATATGGGGAATTGGGCACGCCTTTCTTTATCCTACGTTGTTGGCTTATACTATTGACCGTGCGGGTTCCTCTCGGGGACCGGCGATGGGTACCTTTACAGCGCTTACTGACTTAGGGGCGGGCATGGGGGCAGTGATTATGGGCATCATCCTTCAGTTGACCAACTATACGATCATGTTTTTATGCTTAGCTCTCACAGGGATCATCAATCTTCTATATTTCTATTTTGCCGTTAGAAAAGAACCTCAAAAAATCCTCTCCCCCGTGGGGCTGTGTCGCAATAGGGAAAAGCGGCTGAAGTTCTGAAAAACGGAACAGACAGACGGGTGAGAAAGCTTTAGAGCGGAAACCTTTAAAAGGTGAACTTCAAAGGCCCCAACACCATGAAAACATTCCGATTCAAGCACCATGGACACTTACCCATTCTCTCTAAGAAAACTCCGCGTTCTAAAGCTTTGGAATCCGTTTGTCTGTTCCATTCTTACCTTCCGCCCATTGCGACACAATCTCAAAGGGAGGGGGGCTCAGAAGTGGTACTTTTATTTCGGATTCATAACCTATTAAGATCAAGGTTATATTCACCCTTTGCAAATTCAATAAAGACATCCTCTAAATCTGTCTGCCCTAAGGTAACTTTTTTGATCTGGGCGCCTCCCTGGGAGAGCAAGGCGATGATGTTCCCCAATCTTCTCTCCCCATCATCCACAATAATTTCACAAAGGCCTCCAGAAACACCATAGTTAATGACGCCGTCAGCACGAAGCAATTCGTCCTCCAAAATCGTCCCTTTAAATTCAATCTTCACCGTATCTCCGATTCGAACCTTCCGTTTCAAGGCCTCTGCAGTCCCAGTGGTGAGGATCTTTCCCTCTTTCAAAAAAGCAATGCGACCGCAGAGATATTCTGCCTCCTTCATATTGTGGGTGGTGAGGAGGATGGTCATCCCCCTTTTCTTATGAATTGAGAGAATCCCCTCTCGAATTCGAATGGAGACATCCGGGTCGAGGCCGACCGTGGGTTCATCCAGGAAAAGAACCTCTGGATCGTTCATAAGAGATTTCGCAAGGGAGAGTCGCTGCTTCATCCCGGTGGAGAGCTCGTCAAAGGGGATATTTCGATGCTCTTTCAGGTTGAAAAGGTCGATCAATGTCTCAACCTTTTTTTCACGCTCCTTCCCAGGCAGTCCATAGAGCATGCCGTAGTAGTGGAGGTTTTCCTTTACGGTCAGGCTCCAGAGGAAGTTGGCATTTCCACTGACTATGTTCACTCTCTTCCTGATTTGGCGTTCCTCGTGGAGGCCATTCATACCCAAAATATAGACATTCCCCCGATCAGGAAGGAGTAATGTGCAGAGAATCGACAAAAGAGTGGTCTTCCCTGCGCCATTGGGACCCAGGATGCCAAAGATCTCTCTTTCTTCGATCTGAAGGTCAATCCCTTTGAGAGCTTCCTTCTCTCGCTTCTTCCACCAACCTGATCGAAAGGTCTTGAATATTCCTTCTGCTTTGATTGCGTAGGCCATTAACTCCACCTATATACAAAAGGGTTCAAGGAGTCCAAGGGTTCAGGTTTCAAGGGGTCAAGTGGATCATTTCCTAATTCATAAGATCATGCTTCTTATTTGAAATAGGCAACATTTTTTATGCAACTGTTGGGTTTACTTAATGCGTTTGTATTACATGAGAAATTCGACGACGTTGATATTATATTCATTCGGGTCGAGGGTCTTGACGATGCTCCTCTTGAAATTCTTGGTGGCTTCATCCATCTCTCTCAGATCAACCGCTTTTCCTTTCCGATATTCTCCATCACCATAATAAATGAGGCAAACCTTGGGCCGATCGATCAGTTCCGCCTCCTCCTGGATCTGGGTAACAATCCCCATCTCATTGGTGTTTAACAAAACCAGGGTTCCGAGGGGAAAGATCCCGATCATGTTAATGAAGACTTTGACGACAGCAGGGTCAAAGTCTTTTCCACTTCGCTCCAGCATGATTCCCAGGATTTTTTCGGAGACATATGGGAATCGATTATAGACCCTTGGCCGCACCAAAGCATCGTAAAAATCAGCAATGGTGATGATCCTGCCGAACAGGCTAATCTTCCTTTTTCGGGTGAGCCTCGGATATCCTGTCAAATCATATCGAAGGTGGTGTTCAAAGGCACCTTCAATCATCCGCGTGGAGAGCTCTCCCCATTCTTTCATCCTCATGATGAGCTCTGTTCCGATGACAGGATGGGATCGCATGATCGACCACTCCTCGGGTGACAACTTCCCTGTTTTGTTAATGATCTCTTTCGGAATCTTCGTCTTTCCCATATCATGGAATAAACCCGCCATGCCCAGATGGGAAAGGTGCTTTTTGGGAATCCCGATTCTCTGGCCCAAAGCGATGGCATAGATGGCTACATTCACAGAATGATTGAAGGTGTATTCGTCATAATTCTTAATATTCGCCAAACCCAACAAAGTGGAATCATCCTGCATGATCGCGTTGACTGCGTTCTGCATCAGTCGTTTGGCTTTTCGGATGTTGAGGGCTTTTTGTTGATTAATGCCGTCCACGACTTCCTTGACTAAACCAATGGTTTTGAAATAGACCTCCTTCGAATATCTCTTTTGGTCCTCGGAATCGATATAGATTTCCTCGTCTTTATAAAACTCCAATTTCCCGACTTCGATGGATTCGATGTTTCGGTATTCCAATTGCTTCTTGACATAAAGGTAATTGCTCTCGTTATTTTCCTCCAGCCCTGAAAGGAGATAAATAAAATCTTTGAGATGCTCCGCGTTCACCTCTTCTAAAAACTCCACCTCCCCGATCCAGCGCTTTCTCATGTCCTGCCAAAAAGCTTTAAAAACTGGATACTTGTCAGCGCTCACAATGATCCGTATATTATTGAAGAAGAAATTATCGCGAACGATTTTCAAGAAGAGATTCCCTTCTGATCGGACGATGTTATTGATCACCTGGACACATTCTTGGGTGAGGCGATCGATGTTGACGTTCTTCCGGTCATAGATCGCCGTTCCCTTGAGCAGTCGGTAGAATTTTGTGATAAATTCTGTTCCTAATTTCGTCGGTCGACGTTCATGATCAAGGGTTGGTTTTTCTTCTGGCATCAGACCATAGACTCCTTAGGGGAATTGGCTTTTTAATGCTTGTAGACAAGCCTCCCGGATGGATTCGTCCTTTGAATCCTCCCCTACCTCCAAGATGGCCTTTGCCTCAGGAGTTCCAATCATGGCTATCGCGTTGGCTGCTCCGACGCGGATTTCATCTGTTTTCCCTCGAACGAACCAACTCTTTCGTTCCAAGAGCTGCTGCAGCACAGGAATCGCTTCATTGGATCCCACCATTCCGATCGCATTAAAGAAGGCCTTAATTTCCACCGGTTCTCTTTTGTAAAAATCTTTTGTTTGCACAACTTCTAAAAGAGAAATCAGGCCTATTTCTTTACCCACCTTCCCTAAATTAATGGCGGCCATACAACGAATTCGAACATCATTGTCTGTGAGAGCCCTCACCAATAATCCAATGGCCTTGGGGCCGCCAATCAGTCCCAGCGCCTGTATAGCTTCCCTCCTTACTCGATTTTCTTCATGATTGAATGCCTTTAGGATGTAAGGGAAGGATTGTTCCTTTCCAATGCGGCCTAAGATATAGGTGATATTTCGAACCAGATACCATCGTCGGTCATCAATAAAAGGAGTGATCAGTTCAATCGCATCCTTTCCGATTACCGAGAGGGCGTCACAGAACACTCTTCTCGTCTTTGAGTTCTTAAGTTCCCCCAACAACTTAATGAGGGGTGTAACGGAGTTTTTTTGAAGGAGTAAGAGATAGGCGTTGACATCTTCCAAACGAACCTCCTCCCGCTCAAGAACCTTCCCAATCCGTTCAATCCGAACCTCGTCACCGGCTTCCACGATAATTTTTCGGATGCCTTCGATCTGCCAATCTTGCAGGTCATAGGTCTTGAGAATGATATTCACCCGTTTTAAAAGTTCGGTCGCTTTAGTGAACTCGCCAAGAGTCAAAAAGGCGTCTAATACTTTGATCAGGACATTCACCGCATCTTGATAGGAATCAGGGTCTTTTTCCAATGCCAATATTTCGAAGAGAATGTCCATGACCGTGAATACAAAAATGGGGTCGAGCTCGGCTTCGACATCCTTTTTCAATCTTTCGAGTTCCTCTGAGGTGAGGAAATAGACGCTTCGATCTGAAACAAATGGAGCGGGTTCTTCAATCAGTTTAGAGAGGATTCCGTCCAAATCAGCTCCTTCCTCTGAACCCTCTTCTGCAAGCTCCACCTCCACATGGTGGGCAAGGGGTTTGAAAACCAGATTCTTCCTGAACTGGTCAACATTATCCGGAATGACAACGGGCGTCTCCTCCAAAAATTCATCCGTTGCCAAATGACTGATGTGTTCGAAATCTTTTTCCCACATCAAGGTGACGATATCATCCTCTAATTGATTGATCGTATCGCTCTGCTTGATGACATCAATGATCCCCTGGACCTCCCATTCTTCCACCCCCTTCATAAAACGGACTTCCCTTAACCCATCTTTATATAGGAGAAAAGCAAGACTCGTCTTCACATCTCTATTTTCATAGATGATCTTCCCTTTAAAGGAGAGGTCGTATTCTCCAACCTGAATCACGAAGGACTGATACTTATTTAAGAAAAACTGGAATCTTTTAAGGAGCTGGTCTCGAAATCCTTTAAGGGTGGGGTTGTCCGGTGGATAAAAACGAAAGGCCTTGATCGCCTTGATGAAGGCACTGGTTAAATCTCTGGCGAGGATGAACTCCTCATCCGATTCCACTCCTTCGATCAACGGTATCTCTGATCCGAGATCAAGAGCCTTTTTATCTATTGAAACCTCTTCGGGCATAAGTTCCTTTATAGTAAAGCCCCAAGGCTAAAATATTGGTCCTAATGCTGTGTGGGGCGGAACCCTCTGAAGCTTTAGCACAGGAAGGCAACTTTTCGAGATGACTATATTTTTATGGGTTTTGCCACCATTTGTCAATAATTTTTTTGTCTTTCCACTCTTGATCAAATCATCAATAAATGATATTTTGCTGTTTAGTTAATGATTTTAGAGGATTATGACGTCTCCTTCCCCCAACCCGATAAAAGGCACGCTCTATATTGTTTCCACCCCCATCGGAAACAGAGAGGACATCACCCTCAGGGCCCTTCGCATCTTAAAAGAGGTGGACTTAATCGCTGCCGAGGACACTCGGCACACCGGCCTTCTTCTGAGGCATTATGGCATCCAGAAACCGCTCACCAGTTATTTTGAAGGGAATGAATTGAAGAAGAGGGATTTCATTCTTTCCAAATTGAAACAGGGCGATCGAATCGCCCTTGTCTCAGATGCTGGAACACCTGGAATATCCGACCCTGGGTTCCGCCTCATCCAGTTGGCCATTGAGAACCAGATTCCTGTGGTCCCTATCCCTGGCCCTGCTGCGGTGATCGCCGCCCTCAGTGTTTCGGGTCTTCCAACCGATGCCTTTCTTTTCAAGGGCTTCTTTCCTCATAAAATGAAGAAGCGGAGGGATCTCCTGAAGGAATTGGAGGACGTAAGGGAAACCCTCATCTTTTACGAATCTCCTCATCGCATTTCCGAAACACTAAGATATATCTACGAAGTCCTGGGGGATCGAGAGATCGTCCTCACCCGTGAGTTGACAAAGATTTACGAAGAGGTCCTCAGGGGGAAAGTCAGCGAAATCCAAATTCAGATGGGTGAGCGGAAGTTAAAGGGCGAAATCACTCTGGTCATTTCTGGAAAAACACGCAAAAAATCTGATGCGATGATAGGGAGATAAGGAGATGGGGTGAATCTTATTTAATCTTCTGGATATCCTTTTCCTTTCCAATGACAACCAAGACATCGCTATCCTTTATTATAAAATCGGCTCGGGGCACCATGGTCAGTCGTTCCGGCATCATCTCCCTTACAGCAATCACCTCGATGTGGTATTTTGTTCTGAGATGAAGCTCT
>CAZEKS010000141.1:0-6114 GCA_964512795.1 uncultured Syntrophaceae bacterium | reverse complement strand
GGGTTGGTTCGCGGATTCCGCAATATCCATCTTGTCTCCTTTATGACCAATCATGCTTTCAGCTTTCAGCTTCTAGCTTTCTGCCATCTGCTGTCTGCCCCCTGCTTTCTGCATCTTTTCTTAAGCGCCCATCATTTTCAATGTATTGGCGGCGCATTGTCTCATCTCATTCCATTTTTCCCTTTGGAACCATCTTCTTTTCTTGGCAATCCTCTTTAAGATCGGGATCACCTCTTCCGACTTCGTTTCGCCCAGTGCCCTGAAAAAAGAGGCCTTTTCTCTATAATCCCGTTTATAAAAATCCTCAGAGAGGATGATCTCTGTAAGCGGCTTTATCGCTTTCTCTTTGGTATGCCTCGCCAAAAGGAGTGCAGCCTTTCCTCTGATTCCGGATACAGGATCCATTAAATATTTTTGAATCGGGTCCTTTCCTTTTTCTCCAAATTTATCGAGAACCTGAAGAGTCTCCTCTCTCACTTTCAAATCCCTGTGGGTCACTAAATTTCCCAAATATTTCACCGTAGAGGGATCACCGATCCTCCCAAGGATGTTGAGAATTTGGCAGACCAGGATAGGATTGCCGTCCGATAAGAATTTGCTCAGCGGTTGTATCTCTTCTCGGGAAAGTTCGGTCAATTGGTCACAGATCGCCTTTCGCCACTTCCCGGACTCTAACTCGCCCAACAAAAGACAGAGAGGTTCAACGGCCTGCTTCGTGAGGAATTGAAAATATTGGAGGATGGGCTCTGATTTGACCTCTCCGTTCCCTTTCATCGCCTTTCCCAAAAGTTCAACGGAATGGGGGCTGGAGCATTCCTGGAGAATGCGTTGAATGGCAAAAATCTGCTTGTCCTTCATCATGATGGATTCCATGGTCTCGTTAAGGCTCTTCAATAGCGCCACCGCTTTTCCTACTTCTTTTTGTTCAAGGAGGTATTCGATGACCCGATCGAAGTAGGAAATCATATTTTCATAGGCGTCTACATCCTCACCGAGATGGAGCAAGATTTCGATCAGGTTGTCAATCAAGACATAGATATAGTCTGCCTGTTCCTCTTGTCGTGCATCCCGATGGATTACCTCACTCTCCTCAGGAGTGAGTTGACAGGCTTGAACCAAGGATTGACCTGGAGCGGGGTTGATCACCTGTTGCAACCCTTCTCTCATGGGGACCTGAGAGCTTTCGGCCTGTTCTTCATCCGCCTCCTCTTGAGGCCCTTCCCCCAGGGCACCTGTGTACTCTGATCCTTTTATCAAATCTTCCTCTGTGGCAGGAACAAAGGTGCTACTTCCATCTAAGAACTCATCCACGGTGGTAAAGGTGATGTGAGAAAAATCCTTTTCCCAGAGCAGGGTGACAAGATCATCCTCCATGCGATTAAGGAAGTCACTTTTTCTCACAATATTGAGAAAATCCATCATCTCCTTGAATTCCAAACCTTTTGAAAATTGGAGTTCCCGAATCCCGTCTTTGAAAAAGACAAAGGCTAAGCTTTCCTTTACGTCCTCATTTTCATAGACAACATTTCCCCGGTAATGGAGCCGGTGCTCCCCGATCTGCAAGGAGAAAGAATCAAATTCACCAAAATATTGATCAAAATCCTTCCTCAGCCTCTCTACAAATTTGGATAGAATAGGATGATTGGCCTCATAGAGTCGAAAGGCTTTCAGGGTCTGAAGAAAAGTTTGAATCAACGCCTTGGTTGACTTTACTTTTTCTTCAATAACCTTCTCTTCTGACATATCCGTTTTTTCTTCCAAACTTTTCACCCGACTTCTCCTCTTATTTCTCCTCCACCCTGGCAGGTTCATGCTGCCTGCGGATGCTCATTCTCTCCTTTTAGAAATCGATCCAACTCTGATTTAAGAACCTTCCAGCCTTTTCCCGCCTTCGCTCCTTTAATTCTCCCTAAGTAGAGGTACTTCAGATAAGTAGGTCTTGAGATCCGAAGGTAGTGGCAGGCCTCCCGGGTCGTTAGGACATTGTCTTCGCTATCTCTTATCATGGTTTTCCACCTTTTCTATTGGACTTTACACTCATTGATAGCATTTTCTATACCAAAATAGCCGTTTTCATTTAACTCATTGTAATTAAAAAGATTTTTTTAAAGACTCCCGAAGATTTAGGAAGAGAGTTGACATTTTTTGTCTCCTTTGCGCTGAACTTGTCCCTCCTGATGCAAACGATAGGGAGATAGGGAGGTGGGGGAATTAAAGACCATTTTTCTATTGTCTATCTCAAAAGATTCCGGTTAGAATTTTTGTATGGTGAAGCAGGTTTTAGATAACAAAAGGGTGAGTACCGTTCTGCAAGAGGTGGCTTTGCTCTTGGAGTTGAAAGGGGAAAACCCTTTCAAGGTGAAGGCTTATTCGAACGCAGCAAGAACGATTGAAATTTTGGAAGAAGACCTGGGGGGCATGGTCCGAGAAGGCCGTCTCAAAGAAATGAAAGGAATCGGTGAGGCGTTATCCCAACACATCGCCGAACTGGTCACCACGGGTCGGCTTCAACTTTATGAAGATCTAAAGGACTCGATCCCAACAGGCCATCTGGAGATGCTTAAAATCTCCGGCCTTGGGCCCAAGAAGATCAAAACCCTTTATGACAAGCTCGATGTGAAAACCGCTGGTGAATTGGAATATGCCTGTCTCGAAAATCGCTTGCTTGATCTTCAGGGTTTCGGACAAAAATCCCAGGAGAAGATTCTTCAGGGCATTCAACAGGTCAAGAAATATCAAGGTCAATATCTTTATGGAGAAGTGATCAAACCCGCCCAGGAAATCCTTAAAAAGATCCTTTCCCATCCCAAAGTGATCCGGGGAAATCTCGCCGGTTCCTTGAGAAGAAAGATGGAAGTCGTGAGAAATATCAACCTCGTACTGAGCACGCAACGTCCTCAAGAGATCTTGACCGCCTTTTCCAAGCTTCCTGAAGTGGAAGTGATCCGATTTAAAGACAAAGCCAGCGGTCGCTACCTCCTCCTCTCGGGAGTGGAGGTCGATCTCCGGACCGCTCCGGACCAGACCTTTTCCAATTCTCTCTTCTGTTTCACTGGAAGCCTCGCTCATTGGAATGCCATGCTTGAAAGGGCACAGGTCATGGGTTTGAAACTCAATGAAGAAGGTCTTCATCAGAACGGCAGGCTCATCTCTTCTAAGGAAGAAGGGGAAATCTTCAATGCGTTGGGCCTTGATTTCATCCCACCGGAGTTGAGGGAGAATCGAGGAGAGATCGAAGCCTCTGAGATGCATCAGCTCCCGCGACTGATCGAGGAGCACGATATCAAAGGAATCTTTCATGTCCATTCTTTTCACAGCGACGGGACAAACTCTATTCGAAGCATGTCCCAGGCATCGAAAAAAATGGGATTCTCCTATATCGGTCTTTCCGACCATAGCCAATCTGCCCGTTATGCAGGGGGACTCACACTTGAAAAACTCAAGAAACAATGGAAAGAGATAGATCTGCTTAATCAGGAAATGGAGGGCCTCCATATTTTTAAAGGGATTGAATCTGACATTCTTCCTGATGGATCATTGGATTACGAGGAAGCGATTCTCGGAAAGCTCGACTTTGTCATCGCCTCGGTTCATTCCCACTTCCAAATGTCCCGGGAAGAAATGACTCAAAGAGTGATCAAAGCCATCAGGAACCCCTATACGACTATACTGGCCCATCCAACCGGCCGGCTTCTCTTAGCCAGAGAACCTTATGCCATTGATATGATGCGCATCATTGACGAGGCAAGCCGATCAGGAGTGGCCATTGAACTCAATACCCATCCCTATCGATTGGACATGGATTGGAGATGGTGCAAGTATGCTAAAGAGAAAGGGGCCAAAATTGCCATGAATCCCGATGCCCATGATGAAGAGGGACTGAAGGATACTTATTATGGAGTGGGAATTGGACGAAAGGGATGGCTGGAGCCCGGCGACATTTTGAATGCCATGGATTTTCGAGAGATGAAGGCTTTCCTAAAGCGTAGGAAACCTTCTTAAGTTTATTGTTTATTGTCCATTGTCCAAAGTTTAACGTTGATTGAGAGGAGCCATGAAGAAGCAAGAGGATTTAAAAAAAAGAGTGAAGGAGATCATTAAAATTTTATCCAAGGAGATACCCGATTCGAGAATTGCTCTGAAATTCTCCAATCCCCTCGAGCTCCTAATCGCCACGATTCTCTCTGCCCAATGCACGGATGTCAAGGTGAATCAAGTTACGGTGGATCTCTTTAAAAAGTATCTTTCAGCAAAAGATTATGCTGAGTCAAATTTGGCGAAATTGGAGGAGGAGATTCGACCAACCGGATTCTATCGAAATAAAAGCAAGTCGATTCAGAAATGCTGTCAGGAATTAGTGAAACGATTCGGAGGAGATGTCCCAAGAACTCTGGAGGAACTGGTTACCCTTCCTGGAGTGGGAAGGAAGACAGCGAACGTCATTTTAGGAAATACCTTTGGAATTCCTGGCATTGTGGTGGATACCCATGTGAGCAGGGTGAGCCAAAGAATTGGTCTGACAAAGAACGATGATCCCGTCAAGATTGAGTTCGATCTGATGGAAATCGTCCCCAAAGAAGAGTGGACCAATTTCTCAAACCTTCTCGTCTGGCATGGCAGGAAAACCTGCGTGGCAAGAAAACCACTCTGCGAAATATGTCCCATCCGAAAATGGTGCAACTATGGGTCCAGAGTTAAGGGGGAAAATGCAAATCTGCGATAAGGGGTGAGTGAAGTTACCTGCCCACAAGGTGGGGCTACATGGATCGCCTCGGCTTTCGTTCGACTGAGCTCACGACAAAGTCCCGCCGAAGTTTGCGCCCTTGCCCTTTCTCAGGAGTCAATCCCAAATGCCAAGATTTAGAATTCAATCGTCCTTAAATTCTTGTTGACTTGGTGATTCAGGGTCGATTAAAATAGCCCAAAGAATTCAGAGGGAGCACCTTTCGTGGTAGAAAATAAAAGAATAAAATCTGCCAAATACACCATTCTTGTGGTTGATGATGAAGAATTAATGAGATACTTAGTCGTCTCCTATTTATCCAAACTGGGACACTCGTGTTTAACAGCAGTGGATGGAGTGGATGCTCTGGATAAGATCAAAGGAAATAAAATTGATGCTGTCATCACAGATATAAAATTGCCCAACATGGATGGAATGACTCTGATCGGTGAGATCTCAAGACAATACCCTGGACTTCCTGTAATGGTCATGACGGCGTTTGACGAGGAGTATTCCGAAGGGACGGTGATTTCTGTCGGGGCCCGAGAATTTTTAAAAAAGCCGTTCACCCTCGATGAGTTTGCCATTAGATTAAGCAAAATGATCAATGACTCTGAAATCCTGAAGCGAATGAAAAGTGAAAAGGCTGCAGACGAGAATTTTGGAGATCTGATGGATGAATTAGAGAAAATCCTAAAAAATAGTTAGAAACCTGTAAAAACAAATCATTCTTTCACATCAGAAAATTGGCCATTTCAGTGGAAGCCTCAAAACTTGGCTCCGTCACGGTCCAGCCCTTGATGGGATCACCTGCAAACAAGATCACTCCGTGGATGGAATCGAATTTGATGATTATATCAGGGTGATTGAAAGAATCAAGGAAATCGCCTTCGAATAAACTCATCCATCCTTGCCTCTGCTTGCCTCCTCTGCCGAAACCTTTTTCTCTGACATCGGGCGTTTGTTTGCCATAAAATTGTACCGCCTATAAAAAGATAGTTTTTATTCATTGTAAAACACATTTAATAGAGGAGGAGTTTATGAAAAGAAGTTTGGTGATTTTGTTAACTTTAATGTTGGGTATTGGATTGGCCTCAACAGCCTCAGCCCAGGAAATTAAGTTGATTCTGGCAACAGGCGGGACTGCAGGAACGTATTATCCCTTTGGGGGCGCCATGGCAAAGATCTGGAACTCTAAGATTCCTGGCGTTAATGTGACGGCTCAGGCGACGGGTGCTTCTGCAGAGAATATCCGGCTGATAAACAAGA
The DNA here is from genome assembly GCA_964512795.1 of uncultured Syntrophaceae bacterium. Lineage (GTDB taxonomy): Bacteria > Desulfobacterota > BSN033 > BSN033 > UBA1163 > UBA1163. Next base: position 122 of record CAZEKS010000141.1, on the reverse strand, counting down.
AGGAGGTGGAGGTGGAACTGGCACTTGTTCAGAGTGACACCATCGACTTTGCTTTCAACGCCAAGGAAGCCTTTGCCGCTGGGAAGGCCCATCGGGTCTTCCAGCGTTATTCGATCAAACGA
>CAZEKS010000140.1:0-6148 GCA_964512795.1 uncultured Syntrophaceae bacterium | reverse complement strand
ATCCCATTCACCCCAAAGAGGATCAGGTGCAGAATCTCAAGGCCTACCGAAGCGTCCTGGATCTGCCCAAGGTGCCTGACCTGGCGCTGATTGTACTCCCCACACGACTCGTGTCCGAGACGATGGACGCATGCGGCAGGAAGGGCATCAAACGTGCCATTGTCATTTCAGGCGGTTTTAAGGAAGTGGGCGGGAATGGGGTCAAACTTGAAAAAGACCTTACCGCCGTCGCCAGAAAACATGGCATGCGCTTTTTAGGCCCGAACTGTATCGGGGTGGCCAATCCTCGCCACAAGCTGAACACGACCTTCATAACCTTTGAAGGTGCTCCAGGCTTCATTGGCATGGCTTCTCAGAGCGGGAGTTTTGTGACCCAGATGTTTACCTATCTTTCCCATTATGCCCTCGGATTCAGTGCGGCGTTTAGTGTGGGGAATGAAGCCAATATCGATATCGTCGACTGTATGGAGTACCTTGGCGCCTGTCCCGATACGAGAGTGATCGCCCTCTATATCGAGGGCATCCGTAGGGGTAGGGCGTTTGTGGAAACGGCGAGATCGATCGTTCCGAAAAAGCCCATCGTGGCCTTCTATATCGGCGGGTCGGAGGCGGGCAGCCGGGCAGGGCTTTCGCACACCGGGGCATTGGCAGGACCGGATAGACTGTACGAAGGCATCTTCCGTCAGGGCGGGATCATCCGGGCACGGTCGATCATGGAAATGTTCGATTACTGTTGGATACTGGGCTCTTTTCCAAAAACCACAGGGCGACGTGTGCTGATTCAAACCCATTCCGGAGGGCCCGGAGCTGAGGGGGCGGATGCCTGCGGACGGGCAGGTCTTGAATTGCCATCGCTTTCACCAGAGACAATCAAAAGATTAAGCCCGTTCATCCCCCAAACAGGGAGTATCAGTAACCCGCTGGATTTCACCTTTGGCAAGAACCTCACGGATTATTTCTCAGAAATCCCGAAGGCGTTGCTGGAGGAGAAGAACGCAGACTTCCTGCTCTTCTATTTCTTCATGCCTAGCCGGAGGCTCAAACACATGCTAAGGCAAGTGGGTGTCCCCCCGGATCAGATTTCAGAACAGGCCGCTAAGCTGGTGGATTATCAGTCCGATGCAATCATCCGCTTGATTGAAACCCACGATAAGCCTTTTGTCGGCTATACCTTTCAGAATCTAAAGGACCAGCTACTGAGAAGGCTCATAGAGCGAGGAGTCCCGATCTTCCCAGGACCGCAGAGAGCAGCCCGGGCAATTGAGGCTGCCTTTCAATACACGCGCCTGCGAGACAAGATCCTGGCTGCTGTCTCTCAAGAATAGACGGCTCACCCGGGAGACACCGAAAGTAGAATGAGCTTCCCGGCTTTTTGATGAACCCCGTTAGAAATTCCAGCAGGGCATCAAACCCCGCCGGAATTATTCTGGGACCTAACCCCGCTGCAGAGCAGCGGGGCATCATTTCTAACGGGGTGAAGAATTTTTAAATATCTATGAATCCCTGTTTCTGAAAGCAGCATCAAACGGGTTATTTGTAAACGTGCTTTTCTGCTTCTGCCTCTTTTCCTGTCTCTTCTCTCCCTTCTTTCTCTCTTCCCCCTTTGCAACCACATTGGATTGAAGCTGGCTGTCTTTCATGGAAAGGGAAATCCGCTTTCTTTCGAGGTCCACATCCACCACCGTTACGATTACCTTTTGATGAACCTTTACGACCTCCGCGGGGTTCTTCACAAATCGGTTGGAAACCTGGCTGATATGGACCAGCCCGTCCTGATGGACGCCGATGTCGACAAAGACACCAAAGGCCGTGATATTGGTCACGATCCCGGGAAGCTTCATTCCAGGTTTCACATCCTCTATTTTTTCAACCCCTTCCGCGAATCGGAAGACCTCGATCTGCTCACGCGGATCGCGGCCGGGTTTGGAGAGTTCCGACAGGATATCATTCAACGTAGGAAGGCCCACCTCATCCGAGACGTATTGCATGAGATCGATTCTCTCCCGGAGCTTCTCGTCGCGCATCAAATCCAGCACCGAGCAGCCCAGATTCCTTGCCATGGCGTCGACAAGGGGGTAGCTCTCCGGATGGACCGCACTTCGATCCAGCGGGTTTTCGCCATCCCTGATGCGTAAGAACCCCGCAGCCTGTTCAAAGGCTTTGGGTCCCAGGCGGGGCACCTGCTTCAATGCTTCCCTCGATTGAAACGGACCGTGCTCATTCCGGTACTCCACAATCCCCTTTGCAAGCTGCGGTCCTAAACCCGAAACATAGGTAAGGAGCTGCTTGCTTGCTGTATTGACTTCCACGCCCACGCGGTTAACGCAGCTGACCACCACATCATCAAGACTGTTCTTTAACGCTCCCTGGTCCACATCGTGCTGGTACTGTCCAACACCGATTGACTTCGGGTCGATCTTTACCAGCTCTGCCAGAGGGTCCATCAGTCTCCGGCCGATGGATACGGCTCCCCGCACGGTTACATCCTGGTTAGGAAACTCCTCCCGCGCCACCTCGGACGCTGAATAAACGGACGCACCGCTCTCGTTGACCATCACCAGTTGAATCTTCTTTGAGAGATCGAGGCTCCTGATGAAAGTCTCTGTCTCCCTTCCTGCTGTGCCGTTCCCGACGGCAATCGCCTCGATACGGAACCGTCCGCACATCTCAAGGATCTTTGAGCCTGCGTCGGCTGCAGCCTTTTCGGACTGCAGAGGATAAATGGTTTCGGCATGTAAGAGCTTCCCCTGGCGGTCCAGACAGATCACTTTGCAACCGGTCCGGAAACCGGGATCGATGGCCAGCACATTCTTCTGGCCGAGAGGAGGAGCAAGAAGAAGTTGACGGACGTTCTCGATAAAGACCCTGATCGCCTCCTCATCTGCACGCTTTTTTGTTGTGAGGCGTATCTCTGTCTCCATGGAAGGAGAGAGAAGTCTTTTGTAGCCATCGTGCACAGCCATCCTGACATGTTGGGATGCAGACCCTTCCCCTTTAACAAAAATACCGTCGAGGATGTCCAGGGCTTCCTCTTCAGGAGGCAAAACCCTCAGTGTGAGAAAACCTTCCTTTTCCCCTCGTCTCATGGCAAGAATCCGGTGGGATGGCGCGGTGCTTACTGGCTCTTCCCAGTCAAAGTAATCCCGATACTTGATTCCTTCAGCCTCCTTCTCCGGAATGACCTTTGACTTAAAAACAGCCTTCGATGAAAAGAAATCACGCATCCTGGCCCGGGCCATCTGATCTTCATTGATCCATTCTGCAATGATGTCACGGGCTCCTGCGAGGGCATCTTCTGCAGACTCGACCCCTTTTTCAGGATCGATAAAAGCAGATGCCTCGGCCATGGGATCCATGTCCTCCTGGCTAAAAAGATGCTGGGCCAACGGTTCCAGTCCCTTTTCTCTGGCGATGGTTGCCCGGGTACGACGTTTGGGCCGGTAGGGCAAATAGATATCTTCCAGAACGACCATGGTCTCCGCCGACAGGATCTTCTCCTTTAACTCATCGGTGAGCTGTCCCCGTTCCTCTAAAGATTTGAGAATGGCCTCACGGCGCTTGTCTAATTCCATGAGTTGACTGAGTCGGTCGCGAACCGCTGTGATGGCCACCTCATCCAGAGAACCCGTGGCTTCCTTTCGGTATCGAGCGATAAAGGGTACCGTGGCCCCTTCGTTCAAGAGGTCTGCCGTGGCCTGGACCTGTTTTGGGGTGAGACTTAGTTCTTGCGCAATCTTCGGAATATGTGCTTCGTTCATAAACTACCTCGAAAAAATGACAAAGAGAATATGGAGACCTTGGGGTCAGACAATCGTAACAAAGTATTGATAGAGGTTCAATGATCCCATCAGAGTGACGAAAGTCAAAGGATGGAGGGTGTTAGAAGAATTGAGGGGTTAGACTCCTCCTAATTCTTGATATATTTTCTTTGTCATTGGGGTGGACATGCCTAATCTTTTCCCGAAATCGATAATCGTACCACCGAAAAGTTCTAACTCACTTCTACCTTTCTTCTGTTGGATATCTCTCTGTAATGAGGTTTGTGTGTCGCAAGGAAACATCGCCGCTTTCTTGAGAGAAAGATCTACAATGCCATCAGGCAGTCGAATATTCTTCTTCAAAGCAATGGAGTAAACTTCATTCACAATTCCGATCACCTCTTCTTTTAATGAGGGTTCGTCCAGAATTTCTCCGAGAGTTCGATTATACCGAGCCGAGATCAGGCCGAAACTGGCGATGAATAGATACTTCTCCCAGATCGCCGGATGGGCACCATCTTTCCACTCATAATCAATGGAGGATCTTTCAAAGACCCTGAATATTTCATGGGGGATGTATTCGGGATGATCTGGATCTCTTCCAAAGATCATTTTCCCCGGTTTTCCAATATGGGCGACGACCCCTGGTTCTTCGATATGCGCAGAGATGTAGACACAGGCAGGAAGAATGATTCCGGTCATAATTTTAGCACGAAGTCTTTCCCGAACGTCTGCGCCGTTTAAAAGAGGTAAAATAATCGTGTTCTCCTTGATGTAATCTTTTATGGAAGTGGCAACTTCCATGAGGTCATAGCCTTTCACACAAATAAGAAAGAGGTCCATGGGGGGAAGATCACTGATTCTCTCCGTAGCGAGCTTCGGTCTACAACGGATACTTCCGAACTCAGGAGATTTAAGGACAAGTCCATTTTGTTTGATGGCCTCAAGATGCTTTCCACGGGCTATAAAAAAGACATTGACAGGAGAATCAGGATTTGAAGAGAAGGGTTGGGCTAATTTCCCTCCGAAATAACCTCCCACACCACCCACACCCATGACACCGGCATTCAGTCTGTCCATTGTTTAGCGCCTACGCATGGGTCAGTCGCCAGGCTGATCCCGACTTACGGGTTTTATCCGAAGTTTAACAATACTCATCTTTTGTGGCACCTGAAAGATAAAACATCGCCTTCACTTTCGCAAAAAAATCTGTTCCAAACGAATCTCGAATCGCTGATCATCTCCCGATGTCCTCTTCTTCGGCCCTTTCGCTCTGCCACCTCCCCGACGGATTTTCGCCTTGACCTCGCGCTCCTCCAATAAGAACTCCATCTCTTCTGAACGAAACTCCCTGCCCATGGGGCTCAGACATTTCGCTCCCTTCCCCAGCACCATCGCTGCCAATCCCCAATCACTTGTTACGACCACATCTCCTGCTTCGGTAAGATTCATGATCTTCATATCCGCTTCCTGAGAATCGTCTCCCACCACAAAATGATGATCCGACTCTATATCGTGATTGAAACTGGCCACCGTCCAGGCAGGGATATTGTATTTTCGTCCCAGTCTCATGCAGATCTGCAAAACGGATCTGGGACAAGCATCTGCATCTACCAAGATCTTCATAGAATCCTAAAAGATGTCACTTTTTCACGAGACCACTTCCACAACAAGCCTTGATTTCTCGCCAAGAAAGTATTTCCACCTTTATATTACCAAGGAAGAAGGAAAAATACCTGCATAAATTTATGGAATAAAAAAGGGCAGAACCAGGTGGCTCTGCCCTTTTGTTAGTTGGTGCGCCCCCATTTATTGCCTTCCTGCGGTAGGCAGGGGGGCGAATAGATTCCTTCAGCAGTAAACCCCGTTAGAAATTTCAGCGGGGCATTGAACCCCGCCAGAACTATTTACAACATAACCCCGTTGCAGAGCAGGGGGCATTATTTCTAACGGGGTAAATGCCAACGTTACTTGCCCATTAAATACTCGTGAATCGAATTGGCCGCCTTCCTTCCTGCACCCATGGCCAGGATGACAGTAGCTGAACCTGTCACGATATCTCCTCCAGCCCAAACTCGGGGCTTCGTGGTCTTTCCGGTTTCAAGGTCAGCCACAATATAACCTCTCTTATTCAGCTCCAGACCCGGTGTCTGAGTAGGAAGAAGCGGGTTGGCGCCTGCGCCAATGGCCACCACTGCCAGATCGCACTCCAAATGAAATTCTGAACCCTTGACGGGAACCGGTCTGCGTCTTCCTGACTCATCAGGCTCTCCCAATTCCATCCGGAGGCATTCCACACCGGTTACCCAACCATTATCGTTTCCTAAAAATTTTGTGGGAGCTGTGAGAAGGTAAAATTGGACGCCCTCTTCCTCCGCATGGTGAACCTC
>CAZEKS010000139.1:0-6164 GCA_964512795.1 uncultured Syntrophaceae bacterium | reverse complement strand
CTCGAATCAGTGAACCCGGCACCTTTTCCCTGACGAACTTTCTGACCTCCTCTTGCAACTTTTTCTCTTCCTCTGTTAAAAGAAAATCGTACATCGTTTTCCCTCTCCCCTAAAAGTAATATTGAGAGCTCTGGAATAGTAACTTTACCCCGTTAGAAAGCCCCGCTGCTTGCAGCGGGGATGATAACTATTCCTTTTTCGGCGAACCCCGCTAGAGATTTATCTCTAAACGGGGCGAACACGGGGTTTATTGCCCCGTGTGAGCCTTCCCGTTAGAAAGTAGAAGGCTTTCTAACGGGGTTTACGCTCTCAGAGATTTGAACCTCCCCGCCTACTGGCCGGGGCTTCCCGGCATTGTAATATCATTCATATTGTGCCCCTTGACCCCGCTCGGTTTCGAGTCACAACGACCTGCAAAGTGGGGGTTTGCGGGGCACGTTCCGGCCTGGACTTTTTCAGGAATCTCATACTTGTCTCCTGGTTGTTCTTCCATGATGAATTCTTTACCCAAAAATCATAAAGAATCAAGAGAATTCTTATATAAGAATCAAAGGTGCAGGGCAACGTTATAGTTTCATCTAAGTTGCTTATATGTAAATGCATTGCTCACAATTGTAAAACCAGGTGTCATTCCTGCGAAAGCAGGAATCCAGATTTGCATATTTACTGGATTCCCGTTTACACGGGAATAACGATGACCAATAGCCGTCACTGACTTTGACGTTACCCTGATCAAAAGTGAGAAACTCTTGTTTTTTTGAGGGCGATTGATTAATATTGGGTGTCAAAGGAGAGATAACTTATGTTGAGAATATTGAGAGAACACGCATCTTCATGGATGCTCAAGGCTATCCTGATAGTGGTGGCTCTTTCTTTCGTCATGTTTTTCGGAGGTTATTCCTACTTCAAAGGGAAAAAGGGGACCGATTTGGCCGAGGTGAATGGAGTAACCATCGAATGGAAGGAGTACAATGATGTTTTCCAAAACACTATCAAGCAGTATCAGCAGGCCTTAGGCCCGGCTTTTTCAGAGAAGATGATCGAAGAACTCCGCCTGAGAGAGAAAATCTTGGATAGCCTCATTGAAAAGATCCTCATCCTTCAAGAGGCAAAAAGACTGGGGCTTTCCATCCCCGATGAAGAACTGAGGGAGGCCATTGAATCCATCCCGGCTTTTCAAGTGAATGGCCAGTTTGACAAAAGGAACTACGAAAGGTTCCTTCGTATAAGCCGAATGACTTCGGAAGAGTTTGAGGAGAGTCAACGGGAAAATCTTCTGATTTCAAAGATAGTGAGCCTGATTAAAATGAACGGCGGGAAGGTCTCGGATGAAGAAGTGCTGGACACTTACCTCTTTGAGGATGAACGGATCAACCTCGCCTTCGTGAAGGTCGCTCCTGGCGCTTTAAAAAATCAGGTCAATACAAATGAGATCGAGATCAAGGACTACTACCAGAAACATCAAGAGGAATTCAGAATTCCCACTTTCATTCAGATTCAATATCTCCTTTTCCGGCCTTCTGATTTTGAGGGCAAAGCCCAGGTTTCTTTGGATGACGCCAAACGATATTATGGCTCCCGGAAGGATACTTATAAGATACCCAAACAGGTGAAGGTGCGTGACATCCTGATCAAGGCAGGACCGCAAGACACACCTGACCGATTGGAGGCCAAAAAGAAGAAGGCTGATGAAATCTTGGAAAAAGCCAAAAAGACAAAGGACTTTGGTTCCTTAGCGAAGCAGTATTCTGAAGCGGAAACCGCCTCTCGAGGCGGGGACCTGGGATGGATTCAAAAAGGGATGTTGGGGGAGCAACTCGAATCTATTCTCTTTTCGACAAAAGTGGGGCATCTGAGTGGCGTGTTAGCCGCAGGAGATGGATTTCATATTTTTAAGGTAGAGGAGGTTAAGGAGGAGAAACAAAAGCCCTTCGAGGAAGTAAAGGATCAGATCTTACAGACCTTAAAGAAAGAAAAGGCTAAAGCAGAAGCCTCTCGAAAAGCCGAAGATGCTTTCTACTCCCTTTTCCGGAGTAGGGATTTAGAGGGATATTCAAGGGAAAAGAATGTTCCGATTAAGACCGCGGGCCTCTTTAAGGAAGGGGATGAGATTCCGGATATGGGGAGGAATCCTCTCTTTTATTCCAGTGCCTTCTCCCTGAAGTTAGGGGAAATCTCTCCTGTGGTAAACATCCCGCCCAATTTCTATGTCTTGAAGTTAGTGAATAAGAAAGACTCCCGGATTCCCCCTTTGGATGAGGCGAAAGAGGAGGTGAGGCGAAAGGTGCTTGAAATGAAGGCAGAAGAGAAAGCACGCCAGGTGGCTGAAGACCTTCTCAATCAGATTCGAACGGGTAAAAACATCAGAGAGGCGGCAAGAGAGAAGGGTTATCCTCTTGAGGAGACCGGTTTTTTCACACGGACAGCAGGGGTGGTTCCCAGGATTGGTCCTGTCAGGGAGTTCATGGGAACGCTCGCATCGCTGACAGAAAAAAATCCTGTTTCTAAAGAAGCCATTCGGACAAAGGATGGGTATTTTGTGGTGAGGTTGTCTGGATATGAGTCTGCGGATCAGAGTAAATTCCAATCCGTGAAAAAAAATATTGAAAAAAAGCTGAGAAACCAGAAACAGGAAGAGGCATTTCAGAATTGGGTCGATCAACTCCGATCCAAAGCAAAGATCAATATCAATAAGGATTTAATAAAGGGTTAAGGAGGTCTTTCTATCCGAGGCAGGATTTCTCGCTCTTGAATAAGAGAAAAGGACATCTCCTTTCAGGTACTCCATGAGATAGACTCTCGTGATGGGATCTTCCCTTTCCTCGCAGGAATAAACCCCGCTAGAAATTCCAGTCGTTGCGACTCGAAACCGAGCGGAGCATTAAACCCAGCCGGAATTATTCAGAATATAACCCCGCTGCAGAGCAGTAAGTCATTATTTCTAACGGGGTAAAGTTGGATTGTTTTGACAGGACAACATCTTCATGGGCCGCCATGTTTCAAACGTTTATTCAATGCCTGCCTTGTGATCCCAAGCATTTGAGCAGCAATCGCCTGGTTGCCACTGGCCCGCTTCATGGCTTCGGAAATCAGTAACTGCTCTGCCTGTTTGAGGGTAGGTAACCGTTCCGCAAAACAAACCAGAACATTCTGCCCTTGTAATAACTGCTTTGAATCCATATCTAACGAAGGTTGTTTTTGGCGGATATACGATCTGAAAACATCCATTGAAAGTTTCCCGGATTTATGACTACTGACGGCATCCAGAATCATGGATTGCAGTTCCCTGACATTTCCAGGGAAATGATAGGTTGAAAGAATGTTGTCAGAAGGGTGTCAGGTGTGCTGAGAAATCTTATTCAATCCAACATTAAGGTTAAAGTAAAAAGACTCCCTACATTCGTATCTTGGATACAATGCACGGAGCCCTCATCATTTCCCCCGGGGTTGTTTCTCTATATCTTGAATGGGTTAGAGTGGTTGACCTTTCATCACATCAAGGCTACGAAATTTTATGAAAAATACTATATGAAGCGGCTATTCTTTGTCAAGTTGAAAGGAGATTACGAATTGCCTCAGTGATGGGTGCGAGAGGTTGATCCCCGACCTCAATGATTCGGCAGGTCGGTACGACTCGATTCCGAGGATGCTTCCAAAGCTTTATCAAGTCGATAAGACCCGACCACGGGCGGATCGTTAAGATTTTATGGGCCATCATCGCCACGGATAACTAATGCATTGCATTAATGTTTCTTGCGGGTGGGAAGGGAGAGCTGTCTCCCTGCCTCTGAATAGGGGAGCCCGAAATGCTGGTAGGCCAATTCGGTGGCCTTCCTCCCATTCTGCATCCTTGCGACAAAGCCGATCTTCAGAAGAAAGGGTTCAATCATATCGACCAGCGTATCCGATTCTTCCTGCAGGGTGGCTGCAATCGCCTCCAGACCCACTGGCCCTCCTCTGTAATACCGGATGATGGTCTCGAGAAATCTTCGGTCAAGGCTTGTCAAACCGATTTCATCTACTCCTTCCAAACGCAGTGCCTCATCGGCAATGGCTTTGTCAATCTTTCCTTGCCCGCGGATATCGGCAAAATCCCTGATCCTTTTGAGAAGCCTGTTCGAAATTCTCGGTGTGCCTCTCGACCGCTTGGCGATTTCCTCTGTCCCCCTTTCATCTATGGGAACTCTTAAGAGGGCTGCGGAGCGCCTGACCACCTGGCAGAGTTCTTCGACGGAATAGAAATCGAGGTTCCTCAATATCCCAAACCGTTCCCGAAGCGGCGCAGAAAGAAGTCCGGCCCGTGTGGTGGCGCCCACAAAGGTAAACCGCTCCAAACGATATCGGTGGCTTCTCGCATGGGCCCCCTTATCAAAAATGAAATCGATACAAAAGTCCTCCATGGCTGGGTAGAGGAATTCTTCCACCACCTTGGGAAGCCTGTGCACTTCATCGATAAACAGGACATCTCCTCTTTCCAGATGGGTGAGGATGCTAATCAGATCGCCTCCCTTTTCGATGGCAGGGCCAGAGGAGGTGACAATACGGACTCCCAATTCTGTGGCAATGATATGGGCAAGGGTGGTTTTTCCCAATCCGGGTGGGGAATGAAAGAGGATGTGGTCCAGAGGTTCTCCCCGTTTTTTAGCCGCCTGGATCGCAATCTCCAGAGTCTCCACCACCTGTTTTTGACCAATGTATTCAGAAAGCTTCCGCGGCCTCAGGTCGAGATAATCTTCAACTTCGTGTTGGATTCCTTCAGCTTCCTTCTCCAGATCAGGATTTTTCTCCTCTTCGGATTTCTTCATCTCCTTCTCTCTCCACCTGTTCTGCTCAGGCAAAAGGCCCAGAACCGTGTTCGTTCAAGCTGGGTAGAGTTACCTCAGGCTTGGATAAAAAATATTGCCAAAGGCAGGCGGGTGTGTTGGAAAAACTTTATGGCGGCACCTTTGATCGTACTGCTGCTCCCCTTCCAGACACCTTACAGAGGTAACATCAGGTAAAATCACATGTTACCCATAAGACTTACAAAAGAACCGCATTATAAAGTTTTGGAAGCACACCCACCTGCCGATTTAATACAATGCTAAGGGTTATCTATCCTATGCAGGTCAAGGCGAAATGTCCTTTTGTCCTCGATACACCTCTTCAAACAATTCTTCAGGGGTGGAAACACTGGGATTTCTGAGCATTGCCTCTTTTACCAAACGTTGTGCTTCGCTTAACTTATGGCCAAGGTCCTTTACCAAAACTTCCTCCACCTGTTTCTTAAAGTCCACGACCTCCACATCAACTGGGATTTGATCCTCCCTCATCAGCGCAAATTTACCAACTTTTCCTTGGAGGGTAGCAATAATCTTATCCGCTGTTCTCTTCCCAACTCCCTTCAGACTTTCGAGGGTTTTCGCATCCCTTTCCTCTATTGCCTTGGCAATCTTTGGGACGGGCATCATCAAGGCCTTTACTGCCGTCGGGGGACCGATGTCTTCTACGGTAATGAATTTCTCAAAGAATTCTTTCTCCGGTTCGAAATTAAAACCGATGAGGAGAGGTTTGGGTTGCCGTTCGGTCTGGTGGTAATAAATATAAAGTCTGACGATCTCTCCATCCTCCCCTGCTCTCTTTGGACCGAAGGTCTGCCGAACAATGGCAGGAAGGAGAATCTCATACCCCACCCCATTCGCTAAAACAACTATCCTGTCTTCTTCTTTCTTAAGCAACTTTCCTTCGATATAACGAATCATCTCTTTCCTCAAAACCCCTCACCCCATCCCTCTCCCCTTGGGGGAGAGGAGAAAAGTGAGGGGGAACGCTTACCAATGAAAGTCTTTACTTCTGGAAAGGCCGGTCAAGGCCAGGGCCAGGGCATCCCCTGCATGGCTCGAGTTCAGGGGATTCTCGATCCTTAGAATTTGGCGAATTGCCTTCTTCATCTGTTCTTTATCTGCCCGACCGCTTCCGGTCAACGCACTTTTCACCTCCGTCGGTCTCAGTTCGACCACAGGAATGTCCATCTCTTGAGCGGCCAAGTAGATGACCCCTCTCACCTCCCCCAATTGAATGGCTGCCTTGGGAAATTGTTTCAAGACAAAGACCTCTTCCAGGGCAAGAAGGTCGGGGTTCCATTTTGCAAGAAGTCCTTTGAGTTCGTCATAGATGGTTTTCAA
>CAZEKS010000138.1:0-6174 GCA_964512795.1 uncultured Syntrophaceae bacterium | reverse complement strand
AAAAAAAGGCTCCAAGATAGAAAAGGAAGATGGCCGTGATCAAGATAGTGCTTCCAGAACGCATCCCCCTCGAGCGGAAAAGAGGGGAGACGGCTTTCCAGATATAGAAGAAGATGATCGGGATGGAAAAGAATAAGCTCATGTAAAGAGTCAATTTGAGGAGGGAGAGAAAGGCTTCCGGAATGGAGAAAGCCACCAAATCAATTTTTAGGGAGGTATCGCGGAGAAGGCGTAGGAGTTTCTTTGAGAAGGGAAAGATAATGATCCCACTTAGAATGATCACCGCGATGATCTGGAGGAGACCTTTACGCAACTGGGTCAACGCCTGGAAGATCTCTTCTCTCTTTATCTCCCCCAACCCCTCGCCCTGACGAATCATGAAGACAATGTAACATAAAAGATGGAAGGCCGAAAGCCAGGGTAACGTCAAAGACGGTGACTGCTATTGGTTATCGTCATTCCCGTGCTTGCGCGCCACAGCGCTTCAGCGCGCAGGCGTGTAAACGGGAATCCAGTAAGTGCGCTAATCTGGATTCCTGCTTTCGCAGGAATGACACCTGGTTTTGCAATTGTGAGCAGTGCTTTTACATGTCAGCAACTTAGATGAAACTAAGACGTTGCCCTGGGCCGAAAGCGGTTTAGGGTTGACAAAGATTTAAAACAGAGATAAAAGGAGAAAGACCATTGATGAATCATCCGAAGATGAAATTTAAAGTCGGCATCACCTATAATCTCAAAAAAGATTTTTCTCGGCAAGAAAATCAGCCGATCGATTTTTTAGAGGAGTTCGATTCCGAGGAGACGATTGATGCCATCCGAAAAGTCCTGGAAAGCGAAGGGCACGAAGTGATCAAACTGGGTGGAGACACCGGTTTGATCGATCGGTTAAGGCAGGCATCAGTCGATATCGTTTTCAACATAGCCGAAGGTCTCCAAGGTCGAAACCGAGAAGCCCACATTCCCGCCCTCTTAGAATTTTTGGATATCCCGTATACCGGCTCCGATCCCCTCACCCTCTCCCTCACCCTGGATAAGGCCATGGCCAAGAGAATCTTGATGAGCCAAAATATCCCGACCCCCCGATTTATAAAGGTGGAGAGGATGGAGGATCTCGAGGGGTTAGACCTTCGTTATCCCCTATTCGTCAAACTGTGCTACGAAGGGTCGAGCAAGGGAGTCCGGTTGGATTCAAAAATTTTGGATCCTCAATCCTTGGAAGAGAAGGCAAGAGGGCTCTTAAAAACTTATGGTTCCCCCCTTCTCGTGGAGGAATTCGTTAAAGGTCCGGAGTTCACGGTGGGTGTCCTGGGCAACGAGGATCCTTTTATCCTCGGCGTTATGCAGATTGAAATCAAGGGAAGCCCTCCGGAAGAATCCATTTACTCTTTGGAAATAAAGAGGGAGTGGGAAGAAAAAGTCCGATACCATTGTCCTCCCTTCGTTGACCAAAATCTTTTAAGAAAAATTGAGGAGGTGGCCCTCCGATCCTATCGGGCCTTAGACTGCCGGGACGTGTCTCGGGTGGACATCCGAGTGGGGGACGACAGGACTCCTTACTTTTTAGAGATCAATCCCCTTCCGGGCCTTTCTCCTGTTTACGGAGATCTTGTGATGATGGCAAGGAGCATGGGATGGGATTATGCCAGGCTGGTCAAAACCATTTTCCATCATGCCCTGAAACGGTACGGTTGGATGGAGTAATTCATTCAGGATGAATCGAACAGAGCAAAACCTCTACGAGATTATCTTGAGAAATTTTAAAGAGGCAGTCGTCTTTGCCGACGCACAAGGGCGAATTCAAATCTTCAATGTCATCGCAGAGAAGTATTTTCAGATCAGCGAAAAGAAGGTATTGGGAAAGAGATTGGAGAGGGCCATCCCTTATAAAAATATCAAGAAGCACTTCGATTTCGTTTACGAGAAGAGAGAAAGCAATCACGATGTCGAGCTGGCGATCCATGTTCCCCCTGCCCCTTCTTCAGGCCAGGAGACCCGGATCCTTCATTGCAGCTTTTACCCCATTTTTGATAAGAAAGGGGCGGCGTTTTTAGGCTGTTTGGCAACGTTTGCCGATGTGACAGAGAAAGGTCTGCTCCTGAGGGAGATTAGCAAGAGCCGGGATCTTTCCACCATCGGAATGCTGGCAAGATGGATGGCCCATGAGATTCGAAATCCCTTAAGCTCTTTAAACATCAATATTGAATTATTAAGAGAGGAGTTGGGGGGAGAAGCCCAGATCTCCCAGAAAGAAGAGATTCATTCCCTGATCAATTTTATCAGTTACGAAAGCCTTCGATTGGAGAATAATCTGAAAGAATTTTTGGATTTCAATCGTCTCCCTCCCTTGAAATTTGAATGGATTCCATTGAACGAAGTGTTGGACTCCGTGGTTCGGCTTTTAAGGCCGGATGCCCAAATAAAGAATGCTAGGATTGAAACCCATTTTCAAAAAAAGTTGCCCATGCTGAAGATCGATGTCAGCCAATTCAATTTGGCTATTTCAAATCTCCTGATCAACAGTATTCAAGCGGTCTCTGAAAAAGGGGAGATTTATCTCTTCACCCGGGGATCGAAGAAAAATGTCTTCATTATTATCCAGGATAATGGGGTGGGGATCTCCAAAGAGCATCTCCCCAAGATTTTCGATTTTATGTTCAGCACCAAGCCCATGGGGTCTGGGTTGGGGCTCTCGATTGCCAAAAAGATTATTTCAGACCATCACGGCGAGATCTCCGTGAAGAGCGAGGTCAATAGAGGATCGACCTTTAAAATAAGGATTCCACTTAGTCCGAAGGGAAACTAATCCAACATCAAGCTTCCTTAGGGCTGGAATATTGGAATAGGGGAATGATGGGTAGACCCATTATTCCAACATTCCATCATTCCAGAAGATTCTGGGACTGGTAGGAGATGGATAAGAAAGTCATCTTAATTGCAGAGGATGATCCCATGGTTGGGGAGAGCCTTCGTCTTTTGTTGAAAAAGAAGGGGCACGAAATTCTCCTGGCCTCGAACGGGAAAGAGGCCCTCCAACTTTTCCGGCATGAGACGGTGGATCTGGTGATTACCGATTTGGTCATGCCGAAGATGGATGGGATCGAGCTTTTAGAAGCCGTGAAGGGTCTGAGGCCGGAGACCGAGGTCATCGTCATTTCTGCCCAAGGGACGATTGAGAAGGCGGTTCAGGCAATGAAGTCGGGCGCCTTCGATTTTATCGAAAAACCGATCAATCCGAGAGTGATCTCCCTATTGATGGAGAGGGCATTGGAGAAGCAGACGCTGATCCTCCAAAATCGAGACTTGCGCTCCCGATTGGAAGACAAATTTCATTTCAAGAATATCATCGGAAGAAGCGAGAAGATGGTAAAAATCTTTGAGCTCATCCGCCATATCGCCCCCTATGATAGTTCTGTTCTCATCATCGGCGAGAGCGGAACGGGAAAAGAACTGATTGCCAATGCCATTCATTACAACAGCCCGCGAGCCTCCATGCCCTTTATCAAGGTGAGCTGTGCCTCCTTGAGTGAAGGGATTATCGAGAGTGAACTTTTCGGCCACGAGAAGGGAGCCTTCACCGGAGCTGTCACCTCCCGAAAAGGCCGATTTGAATTGGCCCATCAAGGGACCCTTTTTTTGGATGAGGTGGAGGATATTCCTCCGGCCACCCAGATCAAACTTTTACGGGTTCTTCAGGAAGGCGAATTTGAAAGGGTAGGGGGGAATAAGACGAACAAAGTGAATATCCGAATCATTGCGGCAAGCAATCGAGATCTCCAGGAAGCCGTGAAGCAGGGAATATTTCGAGAGGACCTCTATTATCGTCTGAACGTGGTCAATATCAAGCTTCCACCATTGAGGGATCGAAGGGACGACATTCCCTTTCTGGTCAATTTTTTTGTGGAAAAATATAATCAAAAGTATCATATGAAAGTGGAGGGGGTTTCTCAGAGGAGCATGAATCTATTGATGGAATATGGATGGACAGGAAACGTCAGGGAGTTGGAGAACACCATCGAATCCATAATGGTTATCAGCAGTCCGAAGGTCATGGATATCCAGCACCTTCCACAGGAAATGCGAGATCTTAAAGGGAAACCCGAGCTGATCCAATTCAAAATAGGAACGCCTCTTGAAGAGGTTGAGAAGGAGATGCTGATTCAGACGCTCCGAGCGACGAAAGGAAATAAACGAAAAGCAGCTAAACTGCTGGGGATCAATGTCCGGACGATTCATCGGAAAGTAGAGGAGATAAAAGAACTCCCTTCCGGATGAGAGGATTTTTATGGCATCGTGTTTACGTTCATTTAAAACGGAAAGAAGCCTGTTGAAGGAAGGGATTGGTCCACATTGGAATAATGGAATGATGGAATAATGGGTCTACCCAATAATCCACTGTTCCAATATTCCATATGAGGGCAAGAAGTCGTATATTCCAAAATAAGATTAGAAAAGAATGGTATTTTGTCGCATATTTATTAAATAGGTATGTCATTTTTCCTCTTTTTATTTTTGACATTTTGAATTAATATAGATGGAGTGAAAACAATAGAAAGTTAACCCTTCAATATTGTTAAGGTTTTAAAATGCAGGGGAAGTTGGATCAAAAAAAGGTTGGCATGAAGTTTGATATAGTAATCTTTCTATGAAGGAAAAGCTGAAGTGGGCCTTTATTCTTGATAAGGATGAGTTTGTACGGCTCAGCTTGAATAAGATTTTGAAGAAGTATGGTTTTCATGTAGAAGAGATTGAAGATTTTTTTCAACTGGAAAAAAGAAAAAAGGATATCGAAAGTGGGATGATCTTAGCCGATGTGGAAATTGATGTTTTGGAAAAAGGGTTTCCCCTGCTGAAAAAATGGAATAATCGTTTTATATTGATGACCCCTTTGGTCACAGATGAGCTCAATATTCGATTGAAAAAAATGGGCATTCATCGTATTATCAAAAAGCCCGTTGACCCGAGATTGTTAAGGAAGATTATCCGAGAGATTTCTTTTCCCGATGAGGTGAAAACTCCTTCATTTGGGAAAAAAGGGGAGGGTTCCCATTTCATTCAGAAAGGAGGTGACGTTACATGAAGAAGTGGATTTTTCTTTTTCTCGCAATGGTTCTGGTGATTAATATTGCCGCAATGGGGATTGGATGTAAAGCCAAAGAGGCACCGGAGCCAGCAGCCAAAGAGGAGGTAAAACCTGCTGAGGCACCAGCTCCACCGGCGCCTGAAGCACCGGCTCCAGAGAAACCAGCTGAAGCCCCCAAGAAGTAAGGGTTGCTTTATGGTCAAAGCGTTGGCGCCCCCTTTGAAAAAGGGGGCGCCAACAGGAGTGTATTTAACCTAAGAGAGGAGTCTACTATTCGAGTCCAACGTAAAAAGAAAAAAAGGTGCATGTCTGTTAATCAGGAAGAAGGGCTTTTCCTTTATCCTGGGGGAGGTATCGGGGGAGGTATCGGATGATATCTCCTTTTTTGTTTTCTAAGAAAGCTTGTCAGATAGCGAACCGGCGTCCTCTCGGCAGATATGCAGGAAGGAGAGAAGATGGAGCCTGCTTCAGATTCTAATTTATCTGTCCCCCCAAGGGGGGCGAGAAGGGCTTCGCAGCTTTATTTGTTTTCCCTTCCTACGGAAGGGGAAAAGATTGAAGAGTCAAGAGAGACCGTTCCTCAGGTTTGGAAGGGAGTTTCAGAAAGGGAATGGAATGATTGGAGATGGCAACTTAGACATCGAGTTACCACCCTTGAACAACTCAAAGAGATCATCGATTTGACCCCGGAGGAGATAGAAGGGATCAAACATTCGAAAGGAAGATTAGCCTTAGCCGTCACCCCTTATTTTACAAGTCTGATGGATCCGACCAATCCCAATTGCCCCATCCGAAGACAGGCAGTCCCTCGAATCGAGGAAATCCATTTATCAAAAAGTGAAATGGTCGATCCTTTAGGAGAGGATAAACATTCCCCTGTGCCGGGTCTTGTCCATCGCTATCCGGATCGAGTGCTTTTGCTCGTCACGGATCAATGTGCCGTCTATTGCCGATACTGCACAAGGAGACGATTGGTGGGAAGTAGCGAGCGGTCTATCACTCAAGGAAATTTTGAGGAGGTCCTCAAGTATTTGAAAAGCCATCGAAAGGTTCGAGATGTCCTCTTATCGGGAGGCGATCCGCTCCTCCTGGAA
>CAZEKS010000137.1:0-6195 GCA_964512795.1 uncultured Syntrophaceae bacterium | reverse complement strand
TGGCTCGGACATTGAGCGGAGGCGAAAAGCAAATGTTAGCGATGGGTCGGGGTTTGATGTCAAAACCGAGACTATGCCTGTTTGATGAGCCTTCATACGGTCTGGCGCCGATATTATTATTAGAGCTCTTCCGGGTCATCAAATCCCTGCGCGAGCAGGGGCTTACCGTTTTGTTGATTGAGCAGAATGTTCGTCATGCCCTGGAAATAGCTGATCGCGGATACGTGATGGAAAACGGCCGGATCGTTTCAGGAGGGAAGAGTGGAGAACTCTTGCAAATCAATCACATCAAAAAAGCCTATTTGGGTTTATAATATTTTAAAATAGTAACTTCGTAGATATCCTTCATCTTTTTAAGGCTCCGAAGATGTCTGTGAGCAACATGCAAGCAGCATCAAATAGCCATTCTCAAGGCCGAGAAAGACAGCGATTTTCGTCTGCGCCACGGCAGTCACCCAGAAACTAATCAGGATGTACATGATATGGCGGTGAGTTAAAGGTGAAGGTTTCCGCTTGTAGGCGCATAGCAAAAACCAGCATGAATACAGGACAAAGAGGTACCAGAAGGGAAGAGCGGCTGCAGTGCCAAGCCCTTTTGGGGTTTTGGCAAAGTTATGCTGCTTAGTTATACTATCACAAGGATAAGGAGTGACAAGACGCTTCGGATATTTTTGAGTACCGCCTGCTTGCAAGAAAAGTTTTCAGCGGCACAAAATACATCTCACAAGTTCACTAAGGCGTCAACTCCGATATCATAATGGAAAGGAGGGATGAGATATGTGAGATTCCACGACCCAATGCAGTTTGTAAAAGTCTTTGGAAGGAGGTAAAAAAAATGAAAAAGAAGTTATTGTCTGGCATGATAGTTTTGGCACTAGTAGCGTTGCCTTTGTGTGTTGCTTGTACCCGATCAACCCCGCCAACCCCACCAACCGCACCAACCCGAGGGATTGACCCTATTGTTTCCACGCAGTGGTTGAAGGATAACATTGATACTCCAAACCTGGTTATACTTGATAGCAGGGATCCCGACAACTATACAAAAGGTCATATCCCCGGGTCAATCAATGTCCCCGGTCTTGGCAACTTCTACTTATGTCTCTTCGCTCCAGACTGCGGGCTTTGGATGGAATTGCCAGAAGAGGGGGCTCTGTTTTCTACTATTGGCAAGGCGGGGATCACTGGCGATTCCCGCGTCATTGTTGTGGGTAGGACAGTTGACCCCTATGCCGCCTATGCCGTCGCTGATGCTGCCAGGACTGCCATTACGCTCCTGTACGCCGGGGTTAAAAACGTGGCTCTGCTTAATGGGGGATACGACAAGTGGGCAGCAGAGGGAAGACCTACGTCTACGGTACCCGTTACGCCAACCGCAGTAACATACACCGGGGTAGTCAATAAGGCAATGTTTGTCACAAAGGACTATGTCGAAAAAAAGATCGGGAAATCCGTCATAGTCGAGGCTCGAGAGGCTGATATTTATTTTGGTATAATTCAGGAACCTTGGACTAAAAGAGCAGGTCATATCCCAAGTGCCAAAGATTTGCCTGCACCGTGGTTCTGGACTTTTGCACAAGATAAAAAAGGATTGATAACTTACGGAACTTGGAAGGATGCCAATGTAATTAAAGAAATGGCCCTTGCTGTACTTGGTGAGGATGCCTCCAAAGAGATCATCGTCTATTGTGGCGTTGGGGGGTATGCTAGCCCAGTGTGGTTTGCGCTAACCCAGATGATTGGATATACAAACGTAAAATTTTATGACGGCTCGATGCAGGAATGGTCAGCAGATCCAAATGCACCAGTAATCAAATATAGGTACCAGTAAGTCTGTTCTACAGATAACGTGTGGCTCCCAGGATGTCTACGAGGATAAAGAGATGGGACAGTTGATCAAATACGGGAAACTTATTGAATTGTACAAAGAAGGGTGTTTCCCCTTTGACCTATTAATAACATTCTATCCATTCGAAGAAATCAACAAGTCTTGACAAAAGGAATATAATGGGCATAAAGTTTTATAGGCTGAGTCAATGGTAAAGAGAGGGAATGATAATAGGTAACAGTTTTGTAAGTTCTTGGCTCAACATGGGAGAAAGGGATTATAAATGGCAAGATAGGCCTCACAAAAGGATATGATTCAAATAAAAAAATGTTGCCAAGAACCTAATTAAATGAAAGGAGGATGTGCAATGAATATGAGACCGCTTCAAACTGATTTGTCCGTATTTAGTAAAATTGGTTTTGAGAGGCCACCGGTGGGGGTTAAATACCTGTTCTTCAGGCCCAAAGGAATAGAACAGTTATCGATGGACAAAAATCTTGCATTCTGTGAAATGCTTACAGAAGCACAGCGCGCTAAAGCACCCTTTTATTTCAGCAAAGAGAATAATGAGACCTGTGTAGGAAAGATATTGTTAGGGATGACGGAGATGGAACCCTTTGCGGAGGCCGGGCAAATTGGACCCAGATTGGGTATGGTTCAGGAAGCAAGGGTTAACCACAACTTCTATCATCACGTTCCAAGATTGTCAAAGGGTATCGTTAACTATGTCGCCTTCGCCCCAATAGACAAATTAACATTCGAGCCAGACGTTTTAATCATCACTGCTACCCCGAAACAGGCAGAAATCGTGATGAGAGCAATGACCTATTCAACGGGCGAGCCCTATACCTCAAAGGCCACCATTTTTATGGGATGCTCATGGATCTACATTTATCCCTTCGAGACCGGTAAAGTGAATTACCTGATGCCCGAATGGATTCATGGAATGACGGGAAGAGAAATTTTTGCGCCGAATACGGTGTTGATTTCCATTCCCTACCAATGGCTACAAACGGTGACGCAGAATCTGCGAGAGATAAAATTACAGTTTCATACGAGCAAAAAGGAGTATCTGGAGGAATTTCAAGAGATACTTGTCGATTTGGTCGAGGAGTCCAAGAATCCTTAACAAGTAAGGGAGAATATTGCCTTAGGGTGTGCGTCGTTGTCAGTTCTTGGCTCAACATGGAAGAAGGGGATTTATAAATTGCAATAAAGGCTTCACAAAAGGCGGTTTATATGATTCAGGTAAAAAATTTTGCCAAAAACCTAATTAAATGAAAGGAGGATGTGCAATGAAAAAGAAGGCGTTTATTACATTATTGGCGGTCATTCCAGTTGTCATGTTTTTGTTCTGTGCTACTGCTAACGTGGCACCAGCGAAAGATAACATTGTTATTGGCCAGGCAGTTTCTCTCTCAGGCCCAAATGCTATTATTCACCTTCCAGGAGCTTTGCCACCCCAGACGTTGTGGGTTGAGGGGGTCAATGCCAGGGGCGGTATATATGTGAAGGAGTATGGCAAAAAATTACCTATAAAGTGGATCCAATATGATGATAAAAGTGACCACGGCACCATGGTGAGACTCATAGAAAAATTGATTTTGGATGACAAGGTTGACTTTCTACTTCCCCCGTGTAGCACCTCATACCTTTATGCTGCCGCCCCTATAGCCAATAAGCACGGGTATATACTCTTGGGGGCAGAGGGTGGCGCGGAGAGCCTCACGGAGCTAGCGAAATCCCTACCCTACGTCTTTTTAGTCTTGAATTATTCCAATACCCAGATACCCCTTTTGGCTGACCAGTTTATCGCGTGGGGCGTTAAGACGGTAGCGACAACCTTCCTTGAAGACCTCCACGGCATAGAGTATTCAAATAGGGCACTTTCAGAATTTGAGAAAAGGGGAATCAAGACAGTTATGCTTAAGAGCCACCCGCTGTCGATTCCGGACATGTCGCCCATATTGAAGGCGGCTAAGGCGACTAACGCCGACGTCTTTTGCTCTTTTTCCTACCCCGGTGAGAACGTCCTTCTTACCAAGCAGGCAATTGAGATTGGCTATAACCCGAAGGTTTTCTTTTGCACTGTTGGGCCCTTTGGTCTTTGGTTTAGAGACATTTTTGGCGCCAAGACGATTGAGGGACTGATGGGTGGTGGTGCCTGGAACCGAAAAACTTCTCCCGCAGCCAAAGATCTCTACGATAAAATCATCGCCCGCTTTGGTGAAAAAGGAATTGATATGTGGGGAAATCTATACTATTGGGGTGCGCTGCACTTTTTCGAGAAGGCTATTGAGAAGGCTGGAACCCTAAACCAGAAAAAGGTAAGGGATGTAATAGCTAAGGAGAAGTTCCAAACACCTCTGGGGCTGACATGGTTTGATGAGAACCGCAATTTGGCAAAGGAATGTC
The DNA here is from genome assembly GCA_964512795.1 of uncultured Syntrophaceae bacterium. GTDB lineage: Bacteria > Desulfobacterota > BSN033 > BSN033 > UBA1163 > UBA1163. The sequence goes on along the minus strand of CAZEKS010000137.1, from coordinate 1,955 downwards.
ATCCCGGGGAGATTGGTCAGTGGATAAAGGGTGAGTGGGAGGTTGTCTTACCTAATAACAAGGCCACTGCAAAACCTATATTCCCAAAGCCGGCGTGGCCTGCACCAGGACCAGCAAAAAAGTAAAAATAAATTATAATTTCTAAATCTTATATCCCCCTCACCCTTCCCCTCCCTGGGGGGGAGGGGAAGGGTGAGGGGTAATTTTTAAATAGGCTTGGCTAAATTATGTTAGTGAGGAGTTGTTCTGTGCCTTTTGGACAACCTGCAGCCGTAATTGACAAAAAATAGTAAGCCAGCATAATGATTTTAACAACCCTGGACGTAGTGGTCGCTATATTATAGCTCCCCGGTGGCAAACTTTTTCCTGATATGTCCGTGCACGAAAACTTAGAGATGGGTGCGTATCCTTACCATGCCTGGAAGCGGAAGGGAGAAACGTTTAAGCAGGTTTATCAAATTTTTCCCACATTGAAAGAGAGAGAGGGGCAGTTGGCTCGGACATTGAGCGGAGGCGAAAAGCAAATGTTAGCGATGGGTCGGGGTTTGATGTCAAAACCGAGACTATGCCTGTTTGATGAGCCTTCATACGGTCTGGCGCCGATATTATTATTAGAGATCTTCCGGGTCATAAAATCCCTGCGTGAGCAGGGAATTACCGTTTTGTTGATTGAGCAGAATGTTCGTCATGCCTTGGAGATAGCTGATCGCGGATACGTGATGGAAAACGGCCGGATCGTTTCAGGAGGGAAAAGTGGAGAACTCCTGCAAATCGATCACATCAAAAAAGCCTATTTGGGTTTATAAATTTTTCGTAAACCCCGCACCTTATCAAAGGTGTCAGGTAAACAAAGATCATTGCCTCATTGGTTTCCTTCATCTTTTTGTTTCTGTTTATGTTCCTCCACAGAGTAAAAAACCTAACCATTGGCAAGGAGGTAAAGGCATATGGTTAAGATCATGATTGCGCCAAATCGGTATATACAAGGTCCTGGGATAATAAAGGAGATGGCTAAATATATCGTTCATCTAGGTTCGAATTATTTTTTCATTGGCGGTCCTACGGCCCTATCCATCATAAGAGACAAAGTTTCGATGAGCCTCGATGAAAGATCGTTGAAATATCACTTTGAGAAATTTGCAGGGGAGTGTACAAGAGCGAGCGCGTCTGGACTCTCAGACAAGGCGAGGAAATTTGGTACACAAGTAATCGTGGGAGTGGGTGGTGGCAGGGCAATTGACACGGCAAAGGCAGTATCCCATGAGTTGAATTCTCCACTTGTTATCATTCCTACGATAGCCTCAAACGATGCTCCTTGCAGCGCGCTTTCCGTCCAATATAAGGAAAATCATATGCTCGATCGCTTTTTAATACTCAAGCGAAATCCTGATGTGGTTTTAGTAGACTCAAAGATCATTGCCGAATCGCCGACGAGATATTTTGTGGCAGGCATGGGAGATGCCCTTGCCACGTGGTTCGAAGCGTTTACGTGTACCAAATCGAGTGCGAAAAATCTTCCGGGCGGGGTGAGTACTTCGGCGGCATTGAATCTCGCAAAACTCTGCTACGATACTCTCATGAAATATGGAGTTTTGGCAAAACTGGTAGTTGATCAGAATGAAGTGACGCCAGCTGTCGAAATGGTGATAGAAGCCAATATATTGTTAAGTGGGTTGGGTTTTGAAAGCGCTGGCTTGGCCGCTGCACACGGAATACATGAAGGTGTTCACGCTTTAGAGGGAACAGAGGGGGCCTTACACGGGGAGCTCGTCGCATTTGGAACGATCGCTCAACTTGTGATGGAGAATTATCCAAAAGAGGAAATTGACAGAGTGATAAGTTTTTGCAATGCTGTGGGACTGCCTGTGACTTTAAAGCAGTTAGGTGTGTCAGATCTCTCCCCCAAGAATCTCGTCAAGGCTGCAACCGTGGCTTGCATGGAGGGACTGACGACT